>CALBSU010000573.1 GCA_937967285.1 uncultured Acidobacteriota bacterium | reverse complement strand
CCGCAGCCTCAGGCCGTCGATATTCCGATACCGCGCGAACTACGCCTTGGCGACGGAACGGTCATGCGCAACAGGCTCGGATCGGGCGCCCAGGTGAGGATCGAGAACGGCCGCCTAGGATTCACCCTCGCACCGAGGGCGGCCGTCATCCTTGAATGATTCCGGCTCCATGATCGATTGAGCCGGACCGGGCGGCCGGCGACTACAACACAAATCATCCGACTACAATTTATGAACAAACCAAAACTTGGCTTCTGGCAGATCTGGAACATGAGCTTCGGCTTTCTCGGGATACAGTTCGGCTGGGGACTCCAGCTTGCCAACATGAGCCCGATCTATAAGTATCTGGGCGCCGATGAGAGCAATCTGCCGTACCTCTGGCTGGCCGGTCCGATGACCGGTCTGCTGGTGCAGCCGATCATCGGGTCGATGAGCGACCGGACGTGGAACCGTCTCGGGCGCCGTCGCCCATATTTTCTGGTCGGGGCGACCCTCGCCAGCGTCGCGCTCTTTTTCATGCCTGATTCGTCGGCGGTCTGGATGGCGGCGGGGCTGCTCTGGATACTGGATGCCAGCATCAACATCACGATGGAGCCGTTTCGCGCTTTCGTGGCCGACAAGCTCAACGACGATCAGCGGACGCTCGGCTTCGTCATGCAGAGCTTCTTCATCGGCATCGGACAGACCCTCGCCAACGCCCTGCCGTACATTCTCGGCCTGCTCGGAGTTGCCGGTGTCATGGCGTCCGGAATTCCGATCGATGTCGATTACTCCTTCAAGATCGGGGCCGCAGCATTTCTGCTGGCGGTCGTCTGGACGGTCGCCACCTCTCCCGAGTATCCGCCCGAGGACATGGAATCCTTTCTGCGGAGCAAGCGCGAACGGAAAGGCGTGCTGGCGGGATTCTCGGAGATTTTCCACGCCGTCCGCCAGATACCTCTGACGATGAAGCAACTGGCGGTGGTCCAGTTCTTCACCTGGTTCGCGCTGCCCTGCATGTGGCAGTATTTCGGGCTCTCGGTCGCGAGACACGTCTTTCTGGCGCCCGACGAGAAGTCACCGCTCTTCGCCGAGGGGACGAAATGGGGCGGGCTCTGCTTCGCGGTCTACAATATCGTCTGTTTTCTGGTCGCCTTCGCGCTGCCGGCGCTGGCCGGGAGGTTCGGCAGGAAGGCGGTCCATGCCGTCTCGCTGATGATCGGCGGCGTCGGTCTCATCTCGATGTTCTTTATTGAGGACAAGTACATGCTCTGGCTCTCGATGGCCGGGGTCGGCATCGCCTGGGCCTCGATCCTCTCGATGCCGTATGTCATCCTCTCGAGTTCGATACCGGCGGAGAGGATGGGCGTTTACATGGGCGTCTTCAATCTGTTCATTGTCATCCCGCAGATCGCCATGTCGTTCCTCGTGCCGCGGATCTACCGGAACCTGCTCGGCGGCGATCCTCTCCACGTTGTCATTCTCGGCGGAATCAGTCTGATCGTGGCCGCCGCGACGGTCGCTTTAGTTCGCGATGTCGGATATTCGGGATCGGTGGAAGTCTCCGGCGGACATTGAGATTTGCAGGCAATCTCAATGTAAAATGGTCGCGGTATGAAATTCCATGTCGTTATTCGAATAGTAGTCGGATCATTATTTTCACTGCTTCCGCTGATCATCGTCTGTCCGGTCTTCGGCCAGGAAGATCCGAACGCCCAGTATGTGGTGCTTCAGTCGGGAACGCTCGCCGAAGAGCCGATCGAGATCGATGTCCCGGTCGAGGCCGGGGTTCTGCGTCTGCAGTTCTCGGTCAAATATACAGACCGGCTTGAGATGACGGTGATCAATCCGATCGGCCGTCCGCTGGTACTGAGCGAACCGAACATCGTCGTCACCGAGCAGCGCGAGGCGCGGACTGTTCTGGTCTGGGATCCGCGTCCCGGGCCTTGGAAGCTGAGATTGTCCGGCAGCGGAGCTTACACCGCCCAGGTGACGGTCCAGGGAGAGCTCTACATCTGCTGCATGCAGTTCTTCGAGGGTCGCGGAATCTCGTCTCTCGAGCGGTTTCAGCCTGCCCCCGGCACGACTCACCGGGCACAGATCTATGCTTCCGGCTACAGCATCGACCGCCTGGCATTCAGCCTGATAGATGAATACGACCGGCCGATAAAAGACCTTCGGTTCAGGCAGAGCGATTATTCGAATCCCTACAATTTCGCGATTCTGATAGAGGTGCCGGACAGACCGTTCAGGATTCTGGCGACGGGAACGGACCAGAACGGGCGCCGTTTCAGAAGGGTCATGAAGTGGCTGGTGGCGCCACAGGCATCGACGGCCACGGAGAATTCGCCCGGCTACAATCCCGGGTCTCAGGCCGGAATCGATCTGACCGCCGTCGCCGGCGAGCAGCAGATCATCAGGGCCGAAGTCGTCGATCGCGAAGACCGTCCGCTGCTGTCAGACAAGGGAAATCAGATCGGCATCAGGCTGACGTTCTCGATGAAGTTTCCGGCGGAAGGCCAGTATGCTCCGTTGCCGCAGCTCTATCCCGAGAGAATCGGCTACGGTTACACCGGGGCGCTGACGCTGAGAGTGCAGAACGGCGGCATCGATCCGCTGCCTGAGGGGCTCAGCGATCCGGGGCAGATCGCCTTCGGCGCTCGCGCCACCTACAAGCCCGGCACCCTCTACCGCTTCACGGTCGATCTCGTTCCGATCTATCTGACATACAATCAGCAGACGGCATCCTACTGTCTGCAGAAATCGCCATATCAGCAGCCTGGTATTCGGGAAAAGTTCGAGCGGGAGATTGAAAGCACGGCGAAGTTCAGATACCGGATCTCGATCGCCGGAAGCAACCTCGACGGGCGCCAGCCGGCGTTGACCGATTCAGCTTATCAGCCGTCGCTCTGGCATCGGAATTTCGTCGCAGAGCGCATCCCCGATTGCCGGTGAGTCAGTGATCGATATGTCAAAGCCGGTAGATTCTGACGGCGTTATCGTGGAAGAGTTTCTGTGAATCGACCGGGTCGGCCCGGGAGATGATTTCGTTGAGGGCGTCGAACCAGCGCCGATAGCTGGAAGCGAGAGTGCAGACCGGCCAGTCGCTTCCGAACATGATGCGGTCCCATCCGAAGCAGGCGATGACGTGTTCGACCGCCGGCCGGAGATCGTCGACGGTCCAGTCGGGGCCGCTGGTGTTGACCACGATCCCTGAGACCTTGCAGGATGCGTTGGGCAGGGAAGCGATCTCTGCAATCTTCTCGCGCCACTGATCGAGCTCGCCCGAACGAAGATCTGGATTGCCGCAGTGATCGAGGATGAACTGTACCTCAGGGACCTCGCGTATCAGGCGCTCTGCCTGATCGAGCTGGCGGGCCAGCATGCAGATGTCGAAAGTCAGCCCGTACCCGGCAAGTGAACGCACGTTCTCCACGAAGGATGTCGTCAGCGCCAGACCGTCAGGCATCGTATGCAGAATCCGCCTGACGCCCTTGAGTCCCGGCCGACCGGCAAATCGATCGAGCCTCTCGCGAAAGTCATCGTATTCAGGCCGCACCGCGGCGACCACACCCGCCACGATGGTTCCCGGATCCTCCGCCAGCGAGAGTACGTATTCCGTCTCATCCGTCATGAAATCCTCGTCCACATCCGCCTCGACGTGGATCGTCCCGACGACCTCGATCCCGTCAACCGCTTCGAGATAGTCATCGAGCCGGAAACTTCGTCTCAGGGCCGGCTGATTGTCGGTCCAGCTGTAACGGAACTTATCGAGGTCCCAGAGGTGCTGATGCGTGTCGATGATCTGCATAAGAGTAGAAAGTAGGATGTAGAAAGTTTAAAGTACAACAGCGGTATCACCCGAATCTCGTGAAGGATAACAAAATGTTCAATTTCATGCGCCCAAAAATGCTGCTGCTGATAATTTGCCTTGTCCTGCCCGCGCTGGCGCAGGAACAGGGGCCGACAGGTACCGATCGCGTCCGCGAACGGTACACGAAGTACGAATATCAAATCCCGATGCGTGACGGCGCGCGGCTGTTCACCTCGATCTATGTGCCGAAAGACGCGTCGAAGCCGTATCCGTTTCTGCTGACGCGCACTCCGTACAGCGTTGCGCCTTACGGCATAGATAAGTATCGCGCCTCGCTGGGGCCGTCTGAGCATTTTGAAAAAGAAGGGTTCATCTTCGTTTATCAGGATGCGCGAGGGCGGTATATGTCAGAAGGCGAGTTTCAGCAGGTTCGGCCTCACGCCCCCGACAAGCGCGGCAGCAATGATATCGACGAAAGCACCGACACTTACGACACGATCGAGTGGCTTCTCAAAAACATTCCGAACAACAACGGCAAGGTCGGGATGGTCGGGGTCTCGCAACCGGGATTTCACGTTGCCGCAAGCATGATCGATTCGCATCCGGCGTTGAAGGCCGCATCGCCTCAGGCGCCGACGGCGGACTATTACATCAACGACGATGTTTATCACAACGGGGCGTTCATGCTCTCGGCGAATTTCGGATTCTACTCCTCTTTTCGACCGCGCCCCGGCGAGCCGGAACCGCCGAAAGCACGCGTGCCGTTCGACAGGGGCACGCCCGACGGTTACGACTTTTATCTGAAGCTCCCCCTGCCGATGTCCGAATGGAACCGGAAGCTGTTCGGCGGCGAGGCGACGTACTGGCAGGAGATCATCGATCATCCGAATTACGATGAGTTCTGGCAGAAACGATCATTGTGGAAGTTCATGAAGAACGTCAACTGCGCCGTACTCAACGTCGGCGGATGGTTCGATGCCGAAGACCCGATGGGGCCTTTTCACATCTACCGCGCCGTCGAAAAGGACAATCCGCGAACGGTAAACATGCTGGCGATGGGACCGTGGTCGCACGGCGGCTGGGCCAGGGGCGACGGAGACAAGCTCGGCAACGTCAGTTTCGCTCTCAAAACCGGAGCGATATTTCGCGAACAGATTCAGTTCGAGTTTTTCATGCACTACCTGAAGGACAGGAAAACGGAGTTGCCCGAAGCCTTCATGTTCCTGACCGGCCTGAACGAATGGCGACGATTGTCCGCCTGGCCGCCGAACGACGCCAGACCGATGACGCTCTATCTCAGGGCGAACGGAAAACTCGGAACCGAAGCCCCGGCCGACAGCAACGGCTACGATGAATACGTGAGCGATCCGAATCGGCCCGTGCCGCACCTGGGATACATCAACGAAGGGTTCACCGGAGATTACATGACTGAAGACCAGCGCTTTGCGGCTCAACGGCCGGACGTGCTGGTTTATGAGACCGAACCGCTGGCGGAGGACCTGACCATCGCCGGGCCGATCAACGTCAGATTATCTGTTTCGACGACAGGCACGGATTCGGATTTTGTGGTCAAGGTGATCGACGTCTATCCCGGCGATTACCCGCAACCCGCGACGGACCGGCGACCTCCCTCAAATACAGTCAGGATGGGCGGGTACCAGCAGCTGGTCCGCGGCGAACCCTTCAGAGGCAAGTTCCGCAACAGCTTTGAAAAGCCGGAAGCCTTCGTCCCCGCCAAACCCGCGGCGATCAGCTTCGCGATGCCGGACGTCTACCACACCTTCCGCAAAGGCCATCGCCTGATGATCCACGTCCAGAGCAGCTGGTTCCCGCTGGTTGATCGCAATCCGCAGAAGTTCATCGACATCCCCAAAGCTACAGCCGCGGATTTTCAGAAAGCCACGCAACGAGTCTACCGTTCGCGCGAGTTGAATTCTTCGGTGACGGTTCTGGTCGAAGGGCGGGTGTTGCAACTTCCCGCCGGACGCCGGTCCGAGTGATTCAGGCTTACGGGGCTTGAAGACCTGGCGACAGGTTATCACTGTCAAAATCTTACAAGGAGGCAAATGATGCGCCACCATTTCACCCGCTGCCTGATCGTGTTTGCGTGCATTGCAGCGCTGGCCTTGATCCCGTCACTCGTTTTCAGCGCCTACAATCAGCAGTCTTTCACAGTCGACGATCTGCTCGATGTGGCAAACATAAGTGTCGCCGATGTCAGTGAGGATGGACGATGGGTTGTCGCAACCACAACGACGTTGAGAGACCGCATAGGAATTGATAGTTCGCGGTTTGGCGATCCGACGTACATCGCTCCGTCACAGGCCGATGTGACGGTGATCGATACGCAGACAGGCAGATCCCTGAAAATCTTCAGCGAAAAGCGTCATGTGCGCCAGTTGAAATGGTCGCCGGACGGCAGCCGCCTGGCGATGCTCGTGCTGAAAGGCGATATTTTTGAGCCGGTGATCTGGGAACGCAACAGCGACCGATGGCAGACAGTCAAGCTGCCGTCGGGAACATCAGTTGCTGAAAATTCCGAATTGATCTGGACACGGGCAGGGGATCAACTGCTCCTCACGTTGCGCCCCGATGAATGGCGCAATCAGGCGCGCGAGCGCTTCCTGGCTGAAACCAGGGGCGCCGTCGTCTTCCACTCATCGAAAGAACCTTTCCTCGCCTGGGAAGATCTGCGTCGGATGGTTGCCGTGCGATCAATGGCGTCTTACGACCTGAAGTCCGGCCAGACCCGCGAATTGATTGCCCGGACCAGACTCAACAACTACGACCTCAGCGAGGATGGCGCATTGCTGACGTGGCAGGAGGACATCACCAAAAAGACCGATTACGACGTTATCTTCGGCAGTGAAAATCAGGTGATGGCCAAATCTGTTTCTGGAGGCGAGGCCCGCATGGTGATCAAGTCCACCAAAGGCATCACGTTGATCTGGTCGCGCGACGGGCGGCATTATGCCTACTCCAAAGACGGCAATCTGTTCACCGGTTCGGTTGATGACAAGGAGCCTCGCCAGATTACAGGCAAACAGGACGAGAAGGCCGTGACAGCTGAGGAAAACAGCAAAGATGGAGACAAGAAGAAAGAGAAGGAAAAGCTCAGCGCTGTGCGTCTGAGTCCGAACGGTGATTGGCTGATCGCTTCGAGCAAGGAAGGCTTGTGGCTGGTCGATGCGGCGACCGGCGCGAAAGAGAACTTCCTCAAGTTGAACGCAGAGGACAAGGAAGAGCCGCGTTATCAGGTCATCGATTGGAGTGGAGACGAAATATACCTGAGTTACGCCTCACGCACGAAGTGGGAGCGCGGTCTGGTGAAATTCAGTCGCACCGGCAAACAGATGACGGATCTGATCAAGGACGGGCGTATCTACTCGAATTTCAGGCTCTCGAAAGACGGACGGACATTCGTTTTCAGTGCCGCCGAGAGCAACCGCCCCGGCGATCTGTTCGTCGCTGATGCCGCATTCAAAAACATCCGCCGTCTGACCGATGCCAACCCGCAACTAAAAGCCAAAAGACTGAGCCGAACCGAACTGGTCTCTTACCTCGATGTGGACGGCACGCGCAGCTACGGGGTGCTTTATTACCCTGTGGATTACGAGCCGGGGAAAAAATACCCGACCGTCTTCAACATCTACGAACAGTTCTTCGACGACACGTTTCAAGGTACGATCAACGTGCTCACAAACAACGGTTACGCGGTCATGCAGCCTTCGGTCAATCTGGAACAGGGCTTTCCCGGCGAAGCCTGGGTCAAAGGCGTAACCGCCGCAGCGAATAAGCTGATCGAAATGGGCGTGGCCGATCCCGAACGACTGGGCGTGCAGGGAACCAGCTATGGAGGCTATGCCACGAACCTGCTGATCACGCAAACCAACCGGTTCAAGGCGGCAATCAACATATCCGGCAAAGTCAACATGGTCAGCTTCTACACCGACAGTCCTCGGCTGGGAGTACGCAACATCCACGCGCCCGAAAAGAGCCAGGATCGCATCGGCGCGACGCTGTGGCAGCAGCCGCAAAAGTACGTGGCCCACAGCGCCGTGATGTTCGCC
>CALBSU010000572.1 GCA_937967285.1 uncultured Acidobacteriota bacterium | reverse complement strand
GCGGCCTTTGCGATTCAATTTCTCAAAATAATAGATGTATTCGTGCTTGAAGATGTAGAAGCCGCCGGCCAGCGCGCGGTATCGCCAGATGTTGTCGAGGTTGCGTTTGGCGCGGTTGTTCTGCATGTCCTTGACGACGATGCTCTTGAGCCTGTATCCGCGTTTGAGCACCTCCTGCATGCAGTAGAACCCGAGCGGAATCCACTCGCCCTTTTCGTACATATCCCCGATCACCAGCACCAGATAGCGGCGATCCTCGAGGAACGGCGTCACGTTATCCACGACTCTGCCGAAACCGTCGAGGAATTCATCGACCGAAGGACAGTTCGAAAGGTCTGAAGGCGATTCGGAGAAACGGATGATTGAATGGTAGGGCGGGTGGAGGATGGCGAGTTGGGCCTGCTCCCTGCCGAGCTGTTTGAGTTTCTTCCCGATTATTCCCGGCGTCTTTGATGTATCGCTGCTGTCGGCCGGCGAACTGAGCGTCTTGACCTTGTGCGGATTGGCCTCGCTTCTGATCCGCGCTCTGGCCAGCCTCTCCATCTCGGGATTGAGTTCGAGGCCGATGCCGTGGCGTCCCATGCGCCGGCACTGAATCAGTGTCGTGCCGGAACCGAGGAAAGGATCGATGACCACGTCGCCGGCTTTCGTGTACCGGCGCATCGCCTGGTCCGGGATCTGCGGGACGAAATTCCCGTGATAATCGGCGAGGTGAGCGCCCGACCGATCGCGTTCGGGAATCCGCCACAGCGAATCGGTCACGATGTCGTCGTAATCCCGCCAGTTCTCGAGATTCAGATCGTTGATTGGTGAAGTTTTACGAGGCATCTGCTCTGTGTTCAGATCCGCTGCAGGACCAGTGTCCGCGGAATGCCCTGCAGATCGTTGAGAAGATTTTCCAGATTCCACCGGCCGGGATCGATCATCCCCGTCACCTGCTCCGCCTGCGAAAATCCGAGTTCCAGGATCATGCGGCCGCCGGGTTTGAGCCGGTGAGCCGCCTCGGCCAGCAACCGGCGGTAAAATCCGAGCCCGTCGCCGAAATCCGTCAGCGCGGTTCCGGGTTCCCAGTCCCGAACCTCGCGCTGAAGCCCGGACATCTCCGATTCCGCGATGTAGGGCGGATTCGAGACGACGAAATCCGCGGGCGGCACATCGTTCGGGAGAAGGTCTGTAACCCTGAAATCGATCTCCAGATCGTATCGACCGGCGTTGCGACGCGCGACCTCGATCGCGGCGGGCGAGATGTCGGTTGCGATCAGCCGCGCTCCGGGCAGCTCTCTCGCCAGCGCAACGGCGATGCAGCCCGATCCGGTTCCGACGTCGATGATGATCGGCGTCTCGATTCCCTGCGCCAGCCGGATCGTCTCCTCGACGATCAGTTCGGTCTCCGGCCGCGGGATCAGCACGTCCGGCGTGACCTCGAACTCGAGACCGAAGAATTCCTGCCGTCCGGTGATGTACTGCAGCGGCTCGCCCTTCGCCCGTCGCTCGATCAGATCCGCGAATTTTCGGGCGGGTTCTTCGGGCAGCTCCTCGCGATAGTTGATGATCAGGTGGGTCCGGTCGCATCCGAGCGCGTAAGCGAGCAGCGTCTGCGCGTCGAGCACATCGTTCGGAATCGCCGCCTCGCGCAAGCGTCCAGTCGCTTCCTGCAGTGTCTCGGCTATCGTTGCCATCCTCAGCCGGCGTTCGCCACCTGGCGCTCGGTCTCTTCCTTCAGTTTCTCGGCCTGGTAATGCGTGACCAGCGCGTCGATCATCTCGTCGAGGGCGCCTTCCATGATCAGGTCGAGCTGGTGGAGCGTCAGGCCGATGCGATGATCGGTGACGCGGTTCTCCTTGAAGTTGTATGTCCGGATCTTCTCAGACCTGTCGCCCGATCCGACCTGCGACCGCCGCTCGGCCGAGATCGCGTCAGCCTGTTTCTGCCGCTCGACATCGAGCAGCCGCGAACGCAGCACGCGCATCGCCTTCTCTTTGTTCTTGATCTGCGACTTTTCGTCCTGCATCGAGACGACCGTGTTGGTCGGCAGGTGAGTGATGCGGACGGCGGAGTATGTCGTATTGACCGACTGGCCGCCCGGCCCCGAAGAACAGAAAGTGTCGATCCGCAGATCCTTCGGATCGATTTTGATATCGACCTCCTCGGCTTCGGGCAGGATCGCCACCGTCACCGCGGAGGTGTGAATCCTTCCGCTCGCCTCGGTCTGCGGCACGCGCTGCACCCGGTGGACGCCAGATTCATGCTTCAGCTTCGAATAGACCCTCTCGCCCTCGATGATCGCCTCGGCCTTCTGAATCCCGCCCAGGCCTGTCTCCGACGAATCGGTCACCTGCAGCTTCCAGCCCTGCCGTTCGGCATATCGCGCGTACATCCGCAGGATCTCCGCCGCGAACAGACATGCCTCCTCGCCGCCCGTCCCGGCCCTCACCTCGAGGATGACGTTCTTCTCGTCGTTCGGATCCTTCGGCAGCAGCAGGATCTTCAGATCGCTCTCGACCGCCTCGCGACGCTCCTCGAGTTCAGGCAACTCGGCGGCCGCCAGCTCGCGCATCTCCTCGTCATCGGCCTCGCGCATCAGCTCGCGCGATCCCTCGATGTCCCTGTCCAGCTTGCACAGCTCGCGGAACTTCTCGACGATCGGCTCCAGCTCACGGTGCTGCCTGGCGACCTTCGTGTAGCGAGTCTGATCCGAGATCACTTCGGGATCGGTCATCTGCTGCGTCAGATCCTCGTATGTCTTTTCGATGGCTTCGAGTTTTTCGAACATAGTTTTCCAGTCTGTCGTCGCAATGGCGGCAAAGAGTCTAGCGGCAAAGGGTAAATCTGATATCAAGATACGGAATATAGCCAGGTGATCTTAACCCGGATATTGCCCACATAAAAAATCTTTGCCCTCTTCGCGTCCTTTGCGGCTAAACTCTTTGCCGACTTTGCGTTTTATCCGTTTTGCGGTTCCAGTTTGAGCGATTCCTTGAGCGCGCAGATCGCCACTTCCAGCTGGTCCTCGGACGGCTCGCGCGTCGTCAGGTTCTGCAGCCAGATCCCCGGCCGCGTGATGAATGAGAAGATCGCGCTCGTCTCTTTTTTGCCGGCCGCGCGGATGATCTCGTAAGAGATGCCGGCGATCACCGGAACCAGAGCGATCCGCGTCAGCATATTGAGCATCAGCGAATCGAACTTGACGACCGAGAAGAGCACGATCGAGACCAGCATGACGACCATCAGAAAGCTCGTTCCGCACCGCGGATGCTGACGCGGATGCCGCTTCGCGTTGGCCACGGTCAGCTCCTCGCCCGCCTCCCAGGCGTAGACAGTCTTGTGCTCGGCCCCGTGATATTCGAAGACCCGCCTGATGTCCTGCATCTTCGAGAAGCCGAAGATCATGATCAGGAAGAAGATCATCCTGATCACGCCGTCAACCAGGTTGAACGCCACCGACGGCCGGACAGGCTTCATGTAGGCCTGCAGCCACATCCACGCCGCCTGATACCACGCCGCACCGTCCGCCTGACGGATCTCCACCTGCGGAGCGTTCCCCCAGCCGAAATAGATGAACATGATGTTGGTCAGCAGCAGCGGCAGCACGATGAAGAGCAGGATGTTGAAGA
>CALBSU010000571.1 GCA_937967285.1 uncultured Acidobacteriota bacterium | reverse complement strand
AAAACGCGACGTCAGAACCATCTGCCTGACTCACCCTCAGGTCGCCCTCGCCGCCACCCGGCTGCTCGCCGGCAGACTCAGAAGATGCGCCGAACTGGTCGAGGCGCTCTCCCTCCAGGAGGTCGATCAGCGCCTCGCCGGATGGATCGCCGGCGAAGCCAGAGTCCGCGGCCGTCAAAATGGCGAAACCATCCATCTCGACCTGGTGCTGACAAACCAGCAGATCGCTTCGCGCATCGGATCCGTCCGCGAAGTCGTCTCCAGAGCCCTCAACAGGCTCCAGTCCAACGGCCTGATCGAACTCGACGGCCGGTCAATCACTATCCCCGACCGAGTCGCACTCGAAGTCTACTCGGGAAGCTGATCCCTCCCCTCATCCACCCAAATCGTTGATTCAGAAAGATTAAAATTGTTTACGCCAGATTAAAGATGTAGACGAAACCGGGAAAAATGCGTAAACTATGGCCCGTATGAGGACCTCACGGTAGTTTTCCGTACCTCGTCGGTGGAAGTTGTGGGCAGGGTTGGTTATTTAAGAACTCAAGCAAAGTGACCGCCCCGAGACACTTCTGCTGTCGATATCCGGTTATTTCTCACATCCCCTGCCATCATACATGACATCCATATAAAACCATCTCACCTGAGATTTCAGGTACGCCGGCCGAATGGCATCGGGCAGGCTTGAGCGGTCATATTAACTAATTAACGCGGTCCCTTCGTCCTGACGCGAACTTGGTCGACGGGGTCGGTCACTGTCATTTAATAGGTTTATCACTGATCAGTGAGCCATTGCCAGTCCTCTCCCCCGATTGGATCGATGGATCAGCTAGCGGGAACAGGTCTGTTCAGGGCCTGTGAGACTGGCAGCCATGTGTTCTGCCTGAGCATTGGTGCCGGCTGTAAAAATAGCTCTAGGAGACATTTGTCATGAGAATGAAAAGAACAATCCTGACGCTGATGATGGTTGCAATGGTGACGATCATTGCGAAGTGGTCGTCGGGGTTCGTTAGTGCGACGACTACGGTGCAGGTTTGCGGGCAGGTGCAGTCATTCACGGCGGCGACTGCATCGACGACCGGGACGCTGAGGATCGACGGAACGGTCTATACGATCGCGCCGGGAACGACGATCGGCCGGCAGAGCATCATCACGCCGGGCCGGAATCAATGTTTCGATCTGACGCTGAACAACGACGGTCAGCTTGTGCCGCCCTCGACGATCGCGGGTTCGACCGGGACGGCCTGCGGGAGCGTGACGTCATACAAGGCGGCGACACTGGCCACAGAGGGCTCGATCACGATCGGCGGGACGAGTTACACGATCGCCGCCGGGGCGACGATCAAGGGCGACAACACGATCGCGCAGAATTCGAATATGTGCCTGACGGCGTCGTTCAACGGAGCGAACAAGATCGTCAGCCCGAGCGCGATCAGCGCGATCGTCATCTATCCGATCGAGGTTTGCGGGACCGTGACGGGTTACACGGCGGCGACATCTTCGCTGCCGGGGTCGCTCGGGATCGGCGGTCTGAACTTCACGATCGCGCCGGGAGTCGGGCTCGGATCGGTGAGCGTCGGCTCGAAGCAGTGTCTCTCCGGGATACTGGACATCAACGGGCAGGTTGTCGGACCGAGCACGGTCATCGGCGGATCGAGCAGTTCGACGAGGATCTGCGGCATCGTGACCAACTTCACGCCGGCAACAGGGTTCTCCAAGGGTTCGATCACTGTCAGCGGACTGACCTTCCAGATTGCGGTGGGAGCGACGCTGAGCGGTCAGACAAATATCAACCCCGGGCAGAATCTGTGTCTGACGCCGGTCTTCTCCAATGGTCTGATCATCGGCGGGACGATCACGGCCGGCGAGGAGCTGTGCCTGCAGTTCAACGCGCCGCTGCTGACCCACGGCACGATCAACGGCGAGGAAGAGACCTTCCCGCTCGGCAAGGCGCTGACCTTCACGGTCACGACCTCGGGGCTCGACGCCTCGATCTTCAATCTCAATCAGAACACATTCGGGCTCCAGCCGCAGTATCCCGGCGCGCCGACATCGGGCGTGATCGCGACGGCGCCGAATACGACCACCATGGCAACGTCCTGCACCGACAGCTTCTGGGACAGCTTCTTCTACATCGCCACCAAGGGACAGACAGAAGGCGATATGGTGACGCTGACGGTCCAGAATCCTGACGGCAGCGGCTCCCAGGTGCTGGGGATGTTCACGGTCCAGAACGGCGGCCTGCAGGTCAACCAGGTCAACCCGTATGTCACCTTCTACATCAACAACAACGGTCCGTTCGGCGCGGGCAGCTTCATCCCGATGATGAGTCCGGCGGGTTCGGCCGGCATCAGGACGCCATTGCTGACGCTGATCTGGTCGATGAATCCCAAGTCACCGCTCAACGCCTGCCTGCAGATGGGCGTCAAGATCAAGAGACTGGGCGGGACCGGAGCAACCTCGTTCGTGCCGACCGGTGTCATCGTCAAGCGGATGGGCAATGAGGTCGAGGGGCTGGGCATCAACGCAAATCAGACGGGAGTCTATCCGACGGGCCTGCTCTGCGATGTGATCTGTGCCGGGTGCTTCGATACTCCGACACCGACTCCGACACCTACTCCGACGCCGACTCCGAGCCCGACGCCGACGCCAAGTCCGACGCCGACTCCGAGCCCGACACCGACTCCGAGTCCGACGCCGACGCCGACTCCTCCGACGATGCCGGTCAAATGCGACACGATCTGTTTCCGTTCGCCAGAGACCTATCTGCTGAGGATCAACGGTTTCATGCCTAACGGCTCGATCCTGATCGGCGGAGTCAACCTGAACAATCCGGTCAGCATCCAGCGCAGCCGAGAGCAGATCAAACTGGCTCTGCAGGGAGGTACCGGACCGCTTCAGCAGATCAACAAACAGTTCGTGGCGACTCAGATCAGCCTGGCGTTCTCAGGCGGGACGGCTTCTCCCGTCGTCTTCAACGCCTTCTGGAGTCCGCTCCGATGCTCGGGGATCACTTTCGCGCCGGTCACGCTCAGCAATGGCGTGACGCTGACGCCGGATTCCCTCTTCGATACGCTCTACATGCAGTCCCAGCTGGCGATCCGCCAGAACAGGACAGCGGATATGACCCCGCTGGCCCAGATCCTGGCGCTTCTCAACCAGCGCTGCTGAGTGCATCATCGCATGGAGTACCGCATTCAGGCGGTACTCCATGCGATACTCAAAACTTCATTTCCTTCCGATATCCCTGCGGAACTGCATTCCATCGAAGCTGATTTTGTCGACGGCCTGGTAGGCGAGTCTGGTGGCGTGATCGAGCGAGTCGGCGCGGGCGGTAACGCCGAGCACGCGACCGCCAGCGGTGACGACGCTGCCATCGGCGGAGGTCCGTGTGCCGGCATGGAAGACGACCACTCCGGGAAGCCGGCCGGCTTCGGCAAGGCCGCTGATGGCCCTCCCGGTCGGGTACTCTCCCGGGTATCCCTCCGAGGCGAGAACTACGCAGGTGGTCGCCTCTTCCGACCAAACGGGATTGATGCGGGCCAGTTCTCCTCTGGCGACCGCCAGCGCGAGTTCGACGAAATCGCTGTCGAGCCTGCGCAGGATCGCCTGCGTCTCGGGATCTCCGAAGCGGACATTGTATTCGAGGACTTTCGGACCGCTTGAGGTGAGCATCAGTCCGCAGTAAAGGACTCCGCGAAACGGCATCCCGTCGGCGGCCGCTCCCTCGAGCGTCGGTTCGACGATCTGGCGGCGGATCATAGTCTCGAGTGATTCGTCGAGCAGTCCGGGCGTCGAGAAGGCGCCCATTCCTCCCGTATTCGGGCCGGCATCGCCGTCGAAAGCGCGTTTGTGATCCTGGGCCACCGGCATCGGAAGATAGTCGCGTCCGTCGCTGAAGACGAGATAGGAGAGTTCCCTGCCGACGAGGCACTCCTCGATCACGAGGCGCGCGCCGGCCTCGCCCAGTCGCTTCTCGACCATCAGTTCGGCGACCGCCTGCCGCGCCTCCGCTTCGTCGGCGGCGATGATGACGCCCTTGCCGGCCGCCAGGCCTTCCGCCTTGATCACCACCGGGTAGCCGAAATCGCCAAGCGCGGACAGCGCCTGATCGGGATTATCGACAACTCTCGATCCGGCGGTCGGGATCCGGTGCCTTTCCATGAACTCCTTGGCGAAGACCTTGCTGCCCTCGAGCCTCGCCGCCGCTCCAGATGGACCGAAGACCGCGATGCCGCGTGAAGAAAGTTCGTCCGCCAGCCCGTCGACCAGCGGCTGTTCCGGCCCGACTATCACCAGATCGATGCCCTCGCGTTGAGCGAACCCGGCCGTTTCGGCGGGAGATCCGCCCCCCACATCGGCCGGGTGCGCGAGATCGAATATCCCCGCGTTACCTGGATGCGCGTAGAGCGCCGATGTCAACGGACTGCGGGCTGTCGCCCAGACCAGGGCGTGCTCACGCCCTCCCGAACCTGTCACCAGTATCTTCATGCGCCGTACTTTAACCTCGATCGATCCAAGTTCAAAGCCCGTTGCCCCGGTGTTGCATCAGACAAAACTCCAAATGAAATGTTGTTCAGATTTCATCTCATCTTCATTTTTGATATCGGGTGATGCGATTCGTTAAATATACTTTCGTCAATCATGCGATTATCATAAGAACGCAGGCGCA
>CALBSU010000570.1 GCA_937967285.1 uncultured Acidobacteriota bacterium | reverse complement strand
GCGGAGCATCTCGTATCCCTCCTTCCTGACCTCGAGGACTTCGTGTTCGATGACGTTTCGCGAGATCCCGTACTGTTTGAGGACTCTCGAAAAGATCTCGATGCTCGTCTCGTACTCCTCGGGGATGACCTCGCTGGCCCCGAGGTCGTAAAGTCCCGTCACTTCCGACATATACCTGGTTCGCACGATGATGTGGAGATCCGGATTGATCTCGCGCGCCAGAGCGACGGCGCGTCGCGTGGTCAAGGGATCTGATATTGCTACAACCAGAATCGCCGCGCGAGCGATACCGAAATGGCTGAGCACCTGATGGCGGCCGGCATCGCCGAAAAAGATCGGGACGCCCTCGGCCTGATATTTCCTGACCGTTTCGGCATTCAGTTCCAGCACGATATACGGGATTCCGATGCGATGAAGGACCTTTGAGAGGTTTCTGCCGTTCATGCCGTAACCGACGACGACGACGTGATTTGACAGGCCCTCTGTGTGTCCGGGCTGATCGTCCCCTGAAACATTCTTCTCCGAACTGAAGCGGGACTGAAGCGCGAGCCAGATTCTCGGCGCGCCCTGAATCAGGAACGGAGTGGCGATCATCGAGAGGATCGAGGCGGCCAGAAATATCTGGTAATCGACCTGGCCGATCAGATCCTGACCGGCCCCGAGCTTCGCGAGGATGAACGAAAACTCTCCGACCTGAGCCAGCCCGAGCCCTACGATGAATGCGATGCGCGATGAATAGCCGAGCGCCCTGACGATCGCCATGACGATCAGCGCCTTGATCAGGACGATGGCCGCCAACCAGAGCAGCACAACGGCGAGGTTCTGGATGAGCACGGTCAGCGAGAGCAGCATCCCGATCGAGATGAAGAAGATGCTGTTGAAGACGTCGCGAAACGGCAGGATATCGGAAACGATCTGATGGCTGAACTCGGATTCAGAGAGCACGAGTCCGGCGAGGAAAGCGCCGAGAGCCATCGAGAGCCCGAAATGCGAGGTCAGCCATGCGGTCCCAAGACTGACCAGCACGACGAAGATGATGAAGACTTCCGAGCTGCGGAGCTGGACGATCCGGTAGAGCAGAAACGGAACCACGGCCCGGGCGGCGACGATGATGCCGACGATGACGGCGGCCGCCTTGCCGAGCGTCAGCGCAATCGTTGATGCGGTGGCGCCCTGCTGTCCGCTGAGAATCGGCAGGAGGAGCATCATCGGAACGATGCAGAGATCCTGAAAAAGCAGAATGCCGATGCCGGCGCGACCGTGAATAGTGTCGATCTCGAGCCGGTCGGCGTAGCTCTTGAGAACGATCGCCGTGCTCGAGAGCGCGAGCAGAAACCCGTAGAAGATCGCCTGGCTGGTCGTTCGATCGGTCAGTTTTACGAGCAGCGTCACGACCGCAATGGTCAGCGCCACCTGACCGCCCCCGCCGCCGAGAACCAGCCGCTTCATCTGCATCAGGTTCTTGAGCGAGAATTCGAGTCCAATGGTGAAGAGCAGAAGCGCGACGCCGATCTCCGCCAGCACTTCGATGTCGCGAGTATCTCCGATCAGTCCCAGCGCGGACGGCCCGATCAGCACTCCAGTCAGCATGAACCCGACGATCGCCGGCAGTTTCAGCCGGTGACAGATAAACGCGATCGGAATCGAAGCCACCAGCAGTATCAGCAGATCCCGGAACAACGGCAGATCGTGCGGCATCGGACGCCTCCTCTTTTCAGTCAGGAATGAGATATGAATTGTAGCTGCTCAGCCTGAGCAGCTACTTAGATATTAAATAATTTCCAGAGAGGTAAAGGATTAGTCGGACTATACCACAACCTTGAGCCACCCGCCATCGACGTAAAAGTTCGAGCCGACGCAGTAGGATGCCCGCGGAGAGCAGAGAAAGACGAAGAAATCGGCCAGTTCGGCCGGTGAGGCGAAGCGCCCGATCGGCGCGTGTTCGCGGGCGAAATCCTTGAGACGGGCTTGCCAGTCGTCGGGCGCGCTCTCCCGTTTCGCCCAGTCCTCCCAGGCGGCCGTCTGAATCAGCCCCGGGCTGATGCTGTTGACGCGAATACGGTCGCCGATCAGTTCGTTTGCAAGGCACTTGCTGAGCATGACGAGGGCCGCCTTGGTGACGTTGTAGATCGGCTCGTGATCGAGCGGCTGGCTGGCGCAGATCGATGCGTTATTGATGATGACGCCAGATCCCCGCAGACGCATCAGCGGAGCGATTCCGCGAGAGAACCTGACCGCCGACATGACATGCAGATCCCAGTAGTACTGCCAGCGCTCGTCCGGCGCCGTGAGAATCTTCTCCTCCGTTCCTTCGCCGGCATTGTTGATCAGGATATCGGCCCCGCCGAAGGTGTGGTTGACTGCGGCGACAACCTGGTCGATATCGTCCGGCCGTGTCACATCGCAGCGCAGACCGTATGCCGTGACGTTGAAGGCGGCGGCAATCCGTGCCGCTTCGCGCTGGACGGCCGTCTCGTGGCGGGCGCAGAGGACTACGTGAGCCCCCTCTCGCGCCAAACCTTCAGCGACTGCCAGCCCGATCCCGGCGCTGCCGCCGGTGATCAGGGCAACCTTGTTTTTCAGTTCGAGATCCATTATGGAGTGCGGAGCCCGCGGGCTCCGCTGACGATAAAATATACTGTTATTGTAACTGCTCAGCCCTCGGAGGAAAGAAGAAATTGGACAGGATTTACAGGATTTGACAGGATTTACAGGATTAAGTCTGAGGGTATTCAGGCCCGTATTCCCTGGCAAATGGACTTCGACTTATATTCGAGCTCATTTTATCCTTGGGTTTAATCTTGAAAATCCTGTCAAATCCTGTAAATCCTGCCCAATTTTCTTTTCTCCTCTGTGAGCTGAGTAGTTACCTGTTATTAAAAGTAACTGCTCAGCCCGCGGAGCGGGCGTCAGAAAATAGCCCGGGGTGAAG
>CALBSU010000569.1 GCA_937967285.1 uncultured Acidobacteriota bacterium | reverse complement strand
TCTTCGGCGCGCTCAGTCGCGGAGGACTCTTCGTCGACATCTTCACCGACAACGTGTCGAAAGATCTGGTCCAGGTTCTGCAGGCCATCATCATCCTGTTCGTGGCTATGGAGGCTCTCTTCCGCGGCACGCTCTCGCGCTTTCTGCCTCTCAAGTCGAAGGAAGGGAAGGCGGCGTGATACCGGTTCATTCAAGGAGGTTGCAATGATCAGACTGTCGGCGAAGAATCCTGTCTCGAATCGCATCTTCGCTCTCGCCATTCTGCTTATTCCCGCGGCTGTAATTCTTCTCTCCGCTTCGACCTACCAGAGCAATTTCATTGAGCGAATCGAGAGGATAGAGAACGGTCTGCAGCCTGCCTTCCTGGTCAACGGCAGGGATTCGAGGATGAAGATCGCCGACCGGCTGGCCTTTTACAAGGTACCCGGGGTGAGCATCGCGGTGATCAACGGTTCCAGGATCGAATGGTCGAAAAGTTACGGCAGGCGCGAGGCCGGCAGGGACGATCCGGTTTCGGTCGAGACCCTTTTCCAGGCCGCATCGATCAGCAAGCCTGTGGCAGCGATGGGAGCGCTCTATCTGGTCGAGAGGAAGAAACTCGACCTCGACGAAGACGTAAACCGTAAATTGCGAAGCTGGCAAGTGCCCCCCAGCGAGTTCCTCAAGGACTCAAGAGTGACGTTGAGAGGGCTGGTCAGTCACAGCGCGGGCGTGACGGTTCACGGTTTTCGGGGTTATGCAGCCGATGAAAACGTGCCGGACCTGAAGACGGTCCTCGACGGGAGCAAACCGGCCAATTCGGACCCGATTCGAGTCGATCTGATTCCGGGAACGCGCTGGCGCTACTCCGGCGGCGGATACACCATCATGCAGCAGCTGATGATCGATGTGACCGGCAGGGAGTTTCCTGTATTCATGCACGATAACGTCCTGAGGAAACTGGATATGAGGAACAGCACCTATCAGCAGCCTCTTCCGGTTAGTCTGCGATCGCGTGCGGCGATCGGACATCGCGCGAATGGAGAGCCGATCAAAGGCGCCTGGCATACTTATCCGGAGATGGCGGCGGCCGGGCTCTGGACGACTCCGAATGATCTGGCTAAATTCGCGGTCTCGATCATCAATGGCGTTAATGGCAAGAAGAACGGCGTTCTGTCGCCTGCGATGACAAGGCAGATGATCAGCAAGGCTTTCGGCCAGTACGGGCTTGGTCTCGGGCTCACCTTCGGACCCGACGGGCGGACGCTCAGTTTCGGACACGGCGGAGCCAATGAAGGTTTCAGATGCAACATGGTCGCGTTTCCCGAGAGCGGAAAGGGTGCTGTCGTCATGACCAATGGTGACAGGGGCGGGGCGCTGGCCAGTGAGATTCTGCGCGCAATCGCAGTTGAATATGACTGGCCGGAGAGAAAACCCGTCACCCGAAACACGGTTTCGGTCGCCCCGGCCATCCTGAATAAATATGTCGGTAAGTATGATCTGCAACCCGGAGTCGTGATTGAGTTCAAGGTCGTCGGCGGCCGGCTTTGGGTGTCCGTCGCCGGCCAGCTTCCGGCAGAGCTGTTAGCGGAGAGCGAGTCGAAGTTCTTTTCTGCCACGGGGGAAGTGCCGGATATCCGGTTCAGTCTCGACGAGCGGACAGGCGAACCTGAGATGATCGTCGACCTGGGCGGCGATGAGAGAAAGCTCAAACGACGCCAATAAACCCGGAGAAGGATTTATGTTCAGGACGATTCTGAATTACACACTCAT
>CALBSU010000568.1 GCA_937967285.1 uncultured Acidobacteriota bacterium | reverse complement strand
TTTTTGTTATATTTCCGCACTTCGCAATTATCTGATTTATTGGAGGTCTTTAGTAATGTCAAAGAGATGTCAGGTGACCGGCAAGAAGCCGATGTCGGGGAACAACGTATCGCATGCGAACAACAAGACGCGTCGCCGGTTCGAGCCGAACATACAGACGCACAGGTTCTGGGTGCCGAGCGAGGGTCGCTGGATCAGGCTGCGGGTGACGCCGCGCGGGATCAAGACGATCGACAAGCTGGGGATCGAGAAGGTGCTGGCCGACATGCGCGCGCGCGGCGAGAAGGTTTAGCTTCGGTGACCGAGCCGGCTCTGAATGCGACGCAGGCCGGCGACTATTCTGAGCAGTTCTGAATCGTCCGCAGTTTCGCCCTGAAGAATCAATTCGCCGTCGCTCAGCGCCTGCCGGAGTTCGGTTTCCGACACTCCGGAACTGCCGAGAGACCTCAGCCGGGCGGCCATCTCGCGCGTCGAGGCGCGCGAGGAAACTCCGAGCTTTCTGCAGATCTGCGCCCGGGCGCGGTGGTAGATGTTTTCGAGGGCCAGTTCGCGCGCTCGGGCCATTCGCTGCAGGTTGGCCATCGAGTCGACGAATTCGAGCGGCGAGTTGCGATCGACGGCGGTCAGCGGCAGAGGGCGGGCGAACCGTCGTCCGCTGCTCCATGCCACGAGCAGGCACAGAACGAGGCCCTGGATCAGCACCAGCGCCATCGGCGTGCCGCGGAAATATGCCACCAGCGGATTCCCGACCGACTGGAATCCGTGATGATACTCATCGAACCAGATCTTTCTTCTCGCCCCCTTCTCGTTTTTACTCAGCGATTCGATCAGATTCAGGGCCAGGTTGAGATTGGCTCCGCGACCTATCCCGCGGTTGGCCAGCACGAACGGGTCCGACAGCATGACCAGTCTGCCTTCGCCGTATTTGAAATCGGCCAGGATGGCGCCGCCGGAATCTCCGATGTGGATGACCGGGGCGTAGAGGAATGCCTTGACCTGCTCCTCCGCCGGTTCCGGTGACGGGGTCGGTGAAGCTTCGGGCTTCGCTGTGGGTTCTTCCTCGGGCTCATCAGGATCCTCAGGCGGACGAAATGTGAGCCTCGAAGCCAGATGAGAGATGGCGAGACCGCGCAGTCCTCTGGTCAGCTCGGTCGGCTGCTGAATATAGATGTCGCTCTGCGAGTCGATCAGCAGATCGGTCGGGGCGTTCCACTGCGGGTTTTCCGACGGCATGGCGGAGTGAATGAACGGATCTCCGAACTGCGCGTAGGGATGGCGGCTGACGATCAGCGCGGATCCGCCGGCCTCGACCCAGCGCTGAAGTTCTGAGACCTCGTTCTCGGGCAGTGTCGCCCCCTGCGGGAACGGCCCGACGATGACCAGCATCTCGTTCCTCGCCTCGGTCTTGAGCATGTCGTAGGGCTGGCGCCATCTGGCGACCGGGACGCCGGACTCCTCAAGGAGCTGATAGAATGCGCGGGTGCCGGTCGGGCCGGGGTTGTAGCTGGACCTGACAGGATTCAGCTCGCCTTCCTCCGGGCGATCCATCTCGACATTGCCGACCGCGCTCAAACCGGCCAGGGCGCCGATCGCGAGCAGGATCGTAACTGTAATTCCAAGATACCTGCGCATAGCTTAATCGTGGACTTTCGATTCCGGCGATCCGAAGACCGACCGGTGGAGATCGAGGTATTCGTCGAAGTCGCTCGCGGCGGTCCGGGCCTCCCCGTACCATGCCTTTTCGAATCTGCCGGTCATCTGCGCGAAGGGTCTGAAGATCTCCTGATCCGAGCGCAGGGCCTCTGTGTAGTCGCGATTCGTGTGAGACTTGTGGAGGCTCAGTTTGCCGAGTTCCTCGAGTTCGCAGAGAGTCGCGATGAAGGCGCCGCGGATGGCAGTGCGGAAATCGCCCTGCCCGGCTATCTCGGCAGCCCGTCGCATCTGTTCCTTCGCCGTCAGCCCCTCGGGAATGACCTCGCCCAGAACGACGCGCTCCGGCTCATCCGTCCGTCGGGCCTTTCTCCGCCGTCCGGTTCGAGCCAGTCTGAAGACCGCATAACCGACGGCGATCAGGATCACCAGTCCGAGGGCGAGACTGAAGAAGCCGAAAGGCGACTCACCGGCGTTTTGCGGCTGCTCGACACGCGGCCGCGGAAGCCTGTTCAACAACCGCGAGATGAATCCCCAGAGGCTTCTCAGCCATTTCCGGACGATCGATTCCTTCTCCTCTTCCGGCCGGTATTCGTCCCGCGAAAGGATGTTCTCGAGCTGGGATTTCCTGTCGGACACCTCGATCGATGCGTTGATCCGTTCCTGCAGGACGAAGAGGCGATCGGCCAGTTCGATCAGCAGCGACCGCTGCTGTTCGGGATCGCCGTTTGAGAGTCTGGCGATCTCATCGAGGAGCTGGTGGAGCCAGTTATTGTCGATCCTGATGTTCTGACCCGAGACGTCGATCTCCTCGGACCGCGGGACCAGTTCGCGGATCAGCGCGACTGCCGCCAGAATGTCCTCCTGCGGAGGTTCCTCCTCGATCATCTGGTCGGCGATCGCCTCGGCCTTCTCTAGACGCTCTGAATATTCACCGACAGGCGTCGCCGCGCGAACCTGCGCCGAGATGCCGCCGTGCAAAACTGCAACGAGCATCAGAAGCAACGCGCCGTGAATGGTGACCCTCAGGAGCATGGCCGGTATTTTACACGAGGTTGAGGGAGAGGAGCGATATCAGAAGACCGCGCCGCAGACTCGACAGAACCGGTCGTCGGGATCGGCCCCGGTCTCGCACCAGCGGCAAACCCTCTGCTGGATCTCGACCGGAACGGGCTTGCGTGCCGTTTCGACCGCCGGTTCTCGCACCGGTTCTCCTGCCGGTTCACGCGCCATCTCGATGACGGCGGCCGGTTCAGCCTGCGGGGCCTCGACTTCAACCGCCGGTTCGACCGGCTCCGGCACCTCCCGCACAACGATCGGATCGCTCAGGCCGAGGATCGAGCCCGGCGTCAGAGGCTCGACGGGCCGGCTGACCGCGGCCGGATTCGGCGGAGGCATGATCGTCGGCGGAGCCAGCACGCGGTTGGCCATCAGCTCGACGTCGAAGCCCTCCTTGCGAACCCGGCTGTCGAGATAGAGCAGCGTGAATCCGAGCATCGCAATCGGCGCGATGATGATCTCGCTGATCTGCGTGATCGTCTGCTGGACCACATTGAACCAGATCGGAATATCGAGGTTGAACGGATTGAGATCGTAGCCCGCCCAGTATCCGTATGCTCCGACCGGCAACATCAGCAGCAGCCAGAATGACCAGGCGATGTAGAACCAGAAGAGGATCAGGACACCGATCCGCCTGATCTCGCCGCCGGCCAGCGAAATGCTCCTCCCGATGGCGCTCGATGCGCTTTTGTCCTCGACCATCAGCACCTGCGGCACGTAGACGATCCGGCTGTAGACGGCCAGCAGCACCGTGATCGTTCCGACCACAATCAGCGTCCCGAAGGCGATGTTGATCGTCAGCATCAGCCATCGCGGCAGATCCTCCGCCAGCACTCCCGCAATCGCCAGAAGCACCAGGATCATTACCACCACGCCAATATAGATCAGAAAGCCGACTCCCATGCTGATCGCAGCGATCAGTATCGCGGCCGTCACCAGAGTCCCGAACTTCCTGCGGACGGACCTGTAGACGTCGCTGGCCCTGAGCGGCGTTCCGTCGAAAAAGAGGTAGACCAGCGATTTCGACGCTCCGCCCAGCATCGCGTAAAAAGCGATCTTGCCCGTCAGCCAGAGAATTCCGCCGACCACAATCAGGGATGTCGTCAGGATGACGCGCGTCTCTCCCCTGGTGAAGGAGAAGTTCCGAAACCCGATGTAGTACATGATCCCGCCCGTGTAGGCGATCAGAGAGGGGCCGAGGACGATCCTCAGCAGCGCGGGGAAGTTGCGCTTGTAGATCCGCACGGCGCGGTCGATGATGTCTCCCGCCGAAAGCGGAGTCAGTGTGAAGGTATCGAAAGCGTTCATTGAAAGAGTAGAAAGTATAAAGTAGAAAGTAGAAAGTGCAAAGAAACGGCCAGATTGGACGGCCGGGCACAATTTCTTTCTGCTTTCTACTTTCTACTTTCTACTTTATACTTCGCCGTATGAAAAAACACCTTTCCGCACTGCTTGTCTTTCTGTTTCTGACGGCAATTTCAACGACAGGACTCGCCCAGTCGAAGGCCGATGCCCGGGAGCGCGCCCAGAAAGCCGCGACGGCATTCAACGAGATCATGTCGGCGATGGATCAGGGCATTCCGCAGGATCTGCTCGACCGCGCATGGTGCGTGGCTGTCTTTCCGTCGGTCAAGAAGGGCGGATTCATCGTCGGAGGGCAGTATGGAAAGGGGCTGATCAGTTGCCGCAGGCCCGGAGGTTCGTGGGGCGCTCCGGCATACTTCACGATCGGCGGCGGCAGTTTCGGGCTTCAGATCGGCGGGCAGGCGGTCGACCTGGTCCTGCTGATCATGAACAAATCCGGCGTCGACGGGCTGCTTCAGGACAAGTTCGAGATGGGCGCCGGGGCGGCGGTCTCGGCCGGACCGGTCGGACGCAACACGCATATCTCGACCGATGCCCTGCTCAAGTCACAGATCATCTCGTATTCCCGCAGCCGCGGACTGTTTGCCGGCCTCGAACTGAAGGGCGCGGTGATCACGCAGGACAATGGCTCGAACGAAGCGATCTACGGCAGGGATATCACGGCGCACGAAATCATCGTCGATGCGAAGGTCAGGACGCCGGCCGACATCCGCGTCTTTCCGCTCGCCCTGCGCAAGTACTCGCCCAAGGGGAATGTCCGCTGAGCTTCAGCGGAGCGTGCTTCGGTACCAGTCGATCGTCTCCCTGAGGCCCTCATCGAAGCCGATGCGGGCGCGGAATCCGAATTCGCGCTCCGCCCGCGACACGTCGAGGCATCTCCTCGGCTGACCGTCGGGTTGAGAAGTGTCCCAGACCAGCTCTCCACTGAAACCCGTCAGCGCCGCTATCTTTTCCGCGAGATCCCTGATCGAGATCTCGAATCCCGCGCCGAGATTGACCGGGTCGGATTTGTCGTAGCGTTCGGCGGCCGTCACGATTCCTTCCGCGCAGTCCGCGGCATGCAGGAACTCCCGCGTCACATTGCCGCTTCCCCAGCAGACGATTCGGTCGTCCCCGCGATCGACGGCCTCGATGCACTTCCGGATCAGCGCCGGAATGACGTGGGAGCTCTGCAGATCGAAATTGTCCCTCGGACCGTACAGATTGACCGGCAGCAGGAAGATCGAATTGTAACCGTACTGCTCGCGATACGACTGCGACTGGACGAGCATCATCTTCTTCGCCAGTCCGTACGGAGCATTCGTCTCCTCAGGATAGCCGTTCCAGAGATCGTCCTCGCGAAAGGGCACCGGCGTGAATTTGGGATAAGCGCAGATCGTCCCGGTGGCGACGAACTTCCTGACTCCGCGCAGCCGCGCCTCCTCGATCAGCTGCACTCCCATCATCAGGTTGTCATAGAAGTACCGGCCCGGATTTTCGCGGTTGGCGCCGATCCCGCCGACTATCGCTGCCAGGTGGATGACCATCTCCGGATCGGCGTCGTCGTATGCCCGACGGATGTCCTCGATCCGCACCAGATCGTATTCGGCCTTCCTCGGCACGAAGATCTGCTCGACGCCGCGCTCGCGCAGCTTGTCGACCACGTAAGAACCGAGAAAGCCGCCTCCCCCGGTCACCATGACTCGTTTGAATGGAAAGTTGTTCATGTGAGTAGAAAGTACAAAGTAGAAGTAACTGCTCAACCTGTTCTGAGCCCGCGGAGCGGGTGACAGATTGTAGCCCCG
>CALBSU010000567.1 GCA_937967285.1 uncultured Acidobacteriota bacterium | reverse complement strand
CCCGCGCTGATCCACTGCCAGACATAAAAACTGTTGTCGCTCTCGCCGTCGCAGTAACGCGCCCAGCTGTTGCGCACTTCGCCGGCCCGGAACCAGTCGCCGAACGGGCCGGCGAGCATCGCTTCGATGCACTCGGTCGCCCAACCGCGCAGCGGCCCTCGCAGCCATTCGCGCTGCGGCGTCTGGAGGGGCCGTTTCGGCGCCTCGACGATCCCATCCGGCAGAATCCGGGAGGCGATGTCGCGCAGCATTGCCTTGCGGACTCCGTTGCGAATCTTTCGTTCGGGAGGCTGACGGAGCGCCAGCTCGAAGAGCCTGTGATCGAGGAACGGCTCGCGCAGCTCAGTCGACGATCGCATCGAGATCCGGTCGTTGAACCGCAGAGCTCGCGGGATCTTCGTGTATCGCGCATCGCGATACTGCAGGTTGCGCAGTCTGTCCGGGAATGTCTTCGGCGGACTGAACGGCTCAGCGAGTTCGCGAAATCCCGGATCGAGACATTCCTCGCGAACGGCCCTCTGGCGCGTGCCCTGAATCAGTCCGGACGAGCCGTTGTCGATCGAATAGTAGTCGTAACCGGCCCACTGTTCGTCGAGCCCCTGTCCGTCGAGCAGCACGATCAGCCCCTCGGCGCGGGCGCGTTCGAACAGTCGCGCATATGCGAGAGTCGGCAGCCCGCCGAATGGTTCGTCCTGGGACCGCTGGACCGATCGCGCGAGATCGGGAACCTCGCCGGGCGAGATCGTGCAGACCGTCGACGGATGCCGTGTTCCGGCCAGCATCCGTTCGACCCATGGCAGTTCGTCGTATTCGGGATCGCCGGTCGCGAAAGTCAGCGCCCTGACCTCGCTCGATTCGCCCTGCACCTGATGAACCAGTCCGAGCAGAATCGATGAGTCCAGCCCGCCGCTCAGATTGATCCCGACCGGGACGTCGGATCTGAAGCGCAGCCGAACGCTCTGCCGGAGCAGTTCCAGATACTCCTCCTCGACCGCCTCAGCCGGGCGCGTGTCGTAATCATTGCCGGATCTTTCGGCCAGATCGTACCAGCGGGTTATCTCGGTCACTCCCGCTTTCCACTTCAGAACATGGCCGGGCGGGAGCTGACGCGCGCCGCTCCAGAATGTCCTCTCCGAATGATCGTAGAGACCCGCGGCCAGATAGTTCGCCCACGCCGTCCGATCAGGTTCCGCCGGCAGGCCCGCCGCATGCAGCGCCTTGATCTCGCTCGCCAGAATCAGCGAGCCGTCGGGCAGGGAAGCGTAATAGAGCGGTTTGACGCCGAAACGATCGCGCGCCGCAAAGAGCGACTGTTCGCGTTCATCCCACAGCAGGAAGGCGAACATCCCGATCATTCTGTCGAGACAGCCCTCGCCCCATCTTTCGTATGCCGCGAGGATGACTTCGGAGTCCGTTCTGCTCGTCCAGGGATAGTCGCTCAGTTCCTCGCGGAGCTCCCTGTAATTATAGATCTCGCCGTTGAAGACCAGATGCAGCCGTCCGCCGCCGCCCGTCATCGGCTGGCGACCGGCCTCTGAAAGATCGATGATGCTCAGCCGGTTATGGCCCAGGCCCGCTAGACCCTCGCTGTAGAACCCGATGCCGCTTGCGTCCGGCCCCCGATGCCCCTGGATCGCGACCATCGCCGCCAGCCGGTCGGCGCTTTGAACGCTTCCGATGATCCCCGCTATGCCGCACATCTCAGGCCCTCATCGCCTCGATCATTCGTTCGGCTCTCTCCCAGTCATCCGGCGTGTCGATGTTGACGCTCTTTTCGGGATCCATCAGGTAGCCGATGGTTCTGATGCCGTAGAGCGTGTTCCTCTCGATCAGGATGTCCCGGCGGGTGACGTAGATCGATCCCTCGCGATGCCATGCGGCGGGAAGGTCCTGTCTCCGCGGGATCGGGGAGTCCTCTCCGGTCGCGATGCGCAGATAACCGTTTGAATCGCTGAACCAGACCCAGTGAGGGTTGAGTTCGAGCGGCACCGGAAGCATCGAGATCACCGAGTCCGCATCGCTCTCGGCCAGCAGCCGGATGCAGTTGTCGATGTCCTCAGCGCGGCGCAGCGGAGTCGTCGGCTGAAGCAGGCAGATCGCATCGTACCGGTCGCCGGCTTCCTCGAGCGTTCTGACGCAGTGCTGGATGACCGGCAGCATCGGAGTCTCGTCCTGCGCCAGGGAATCGGGCCGCATGAACGGGACATCGAGACCGCACTGTCGTCCGATTCGCGCGATCTCTTCATCCTCGGTCGTCAGGACCACGCGGCTCAGTCTGGTCGCGGCCAGCGCGGCATCGACCGTGTAACGCAGCAGCGGCCTGCCGGCCAGCTTCTTCAGATTCTTGCGCGGAACGCCTTTCGATCCGCCGCGCGCCGGAATAACGCCCAGCACGCGCAGGGATGATCCATCGGGGCTCTGGTTCATCTGCTCTCACCTCGAAAAAACGTAGCGGTTCTCGCCGACGCCGTACTTGACCTCCGCGAAGGGGTCTGCGCGATGGATCCTTTCGATCCTGTCGAAGTCCGTGCCGCGCGTCAGCCTTCTGATTTCGATCGCTCCGGATGCAGCCAGAGATTCTTCGACCTGCGCCGGAGTCAGCCGGATGTTGATCGGCACCAGCACGTGATCCAGCATGTAGAAGATGCGGTTATCGGGGATGCCCAGCATCTTCAGCGAAAGTCTCGCGAATTCGCGGTCGGCGTTCTTCATCAGGTCGCGGAGCACCTCGATCGTCGCCCAGAACAGGCCGCCCGGCGATTCGATCAGGTAGAGCCAGCCGAGGCCGCCAGTCTTCAGCACCCGCACCATCTCCCTGATGCCGGATTCCCAGTCGACCGTGTGATGGAGCACGCCGTTCGAGAAGACGATGTCGAAGCTCCCGTCGGGGAAGGGGAGTTCGAGAACGCTGCCCTGCTTGAAGCTGATCCCGCTCAGCCCCGCTTCGCGCACGCGGTGTTCGGCGCTGGCGATCCCGATCGACGAGATGTCGACTCCCGTGGCCGATCCGGCGCCGAGCTGTTTCCACGCCGCGGTGTAGCGGCCTCCGCCGCAGCCGGCATCGAGCACGCTCAGTGCTGAAAGTTCGTCGCACTTGATTCCGTTTCTTTCGAGGCGCGTTCTGAGCAGTTCGAGCGGCTCCTCCCAGAATGATGATGGCGAGAATTCGCGGAAGAGCCGGCCGTAATGCCTGCCCGTGGCGTCCTCGATCGACGCATCGTCGGGCGGAGTCGCATCGCCGTCGAAGTCCGTTCCGAGACGGCTGAATCCACTCTCGACCGCTGCTTCGAAGAACGCTGCCGCGCCGTCGAAGATGGCATTCATTCCGGGGACCGGGTCCGCGCCCGAGGCGAAAACCGCTTCCATCCCGTCAAATACACGGCTGACGCACCACGCCTTCGCGCCGGCCGACCAGCGGCTCGCGCCGAGCTCTGCCGCCGCCTTGAGCATTCTTCCCGATGATTCCCCGATCAGCTTCCTCGACTGATCCTGATCCTTTCCGGTTTCGTCGCTTGTTTTCATGCAGTGTAGATGTAATCGAGCCTTTTCTGGATGTAAGGTTCGAGGCGACTGAGCGCCTCGGCTATTCGTTCCGAAACATGGCCGTCGCCGTAAAGAGTGCTCGGCGGATAACGGCCGTGTTCGAGTTGACGGCGGATGGCGTCATGGATCTGCTCGCCGACCGGATCGACGGGCGTTACGTGGCGGTCGGTCTCGCGTCCTTCCTGGCGATTGCCGACCAGCACGACCGGCGTTCCGAAGTACCCGGCATCCCGAACGAAGCTGCTCGAATTGCCGACCGCGCATGCCGCCGTCGCCAGAACGCGCAGATAATCCTCCGGGATGAGGTTGGTCAGCGTGCGCAGCCAGGCCGGCTTTCTTTCGACCCTGAAGACGCGAATCGCCTTGCTGATGTGGTCCGATCCCGCGTCGATGTTCGGCCACAGCAGGACGGTCTGCATCTCCAACCGCCCGAGCGCCTCGAGCAGCTCCTCCATCTGCCGCCTCTCGCCGCCGAACTCCGTCGTCGTCGGATGGAAGAGCACCAGCAGGAACGGGCGTGTCACGTCGATCGGCTCGCCTCCGCCGGTCGTATTGATCACACGCGGGTCGAGCGTGCGGTCGAGGCATCGCGCGATATCGCTCGACGGACATCCGACCGTCAGGATCGTCTCCGGCCGCTCACCCATCCGGATCAGATATTCGGCCGAACGCTTCGTGCTCGGAAAATGATAATGAGCGAACTTGCTGATCGCGTGCCGCGCGCTCTCGTCGATCGAGCCCGACACCTCTCCGCCCTGAATGTGGGCGATGCAGATGTTCATGTAGGCCGCGGCGATCGCAGCCGAGAGCGCCTCGTATCGGTCGCCGATCAGCAGCACGATATCCGGTTTGAGGCGCTGGAACTCGCTGGCGAACTCGACGACTCCGAACCCCACCGATTTGGCCATCGTCGCCGGCGTCGACCCTTCGAGCTCGATGTAGACCTCTCCGTCGATCCGGAAACCGTCGGCGCGAACTACTCTCACCGGCTGATCGAACCTCTCGAGCACCATCGTCCCCGAGGCGACCACCTGCAGCTCGAGCTCCGGATGGTCCGCGATCGCCTGCATGACCGGCTTCAACCTGCCGTAATTCGCTCGATCGACCAGCACCACACAGATTTTGCGGGGAGTTCTGTTCATCTCAGATCGCGGTTCCTTCATTATTAAGTGACTGCTCAGCCAAGGGAGAAGTTTCCAGTTTCCAGTTCCCAGTTTCCAGTGAGTATCCCAAAATCTGTATCTTTATGAGGGGAAAAAACTGGTCGAACCGCATCCTTTCAAATTAAGACTGGAAACTGGCAACTGGAAACTTTATCCATATTATTGACAGTTAGTTTTTGCCAGTCCCGCCCAGATGCGTGGAGCTAGCAGCGTCATCATCAGTATCAATCCATCGGTCGGCAGGCGGTGGCGCGGATCTCCGGTGTCGATCAGGCACGAAATGATCATCGTGTAGAAGACGATCGTTCCGGCCAGCAGATAGACGGCAAGTTGCTGCCTCAGATCCATGCTCATTTCGCCGGGCCCTGATTTCAGGATGATCAGCCGGAAAAGCCTGTCAATCAGGGCTCCGGCGACCATCAGGCAGGTCGCGAAGAACGCTCCGATGATGGCGAAATGCAGCAGCGACCAGAATGACTGCGCGAACCGTGACTTCATGTTGGCCAGCCGGTTCGCGGCCGGAAACCAGTATGCGCCGCCGATCGAACGTCCGACCTCCTGCAGATAATTGAGCGGCGCTCGCGCGATCAGATCAAGGTTCATCCGCAGGAGCCGGGCGCCGAGCTCCAGCCTGTTCATCCCCGTCCGGCGAATGATCTCGTCCCGCGCGGAATAGATCGCCTGCATCCCCGTGTGAGAGCTTCCCGGCGTGATCAGCTCTTCGTTTCTGACTTCGATCAGCAGGGGCTTGATCCCCTCAGGCCCGTCGCCAGGTATTCTGTCCCAGAATCTGACGGTTCTGGTCGAGAGATTGTATCCGAGCAGCGGAGTGACCACGAAATACCCGAATTTGTGATAGTTCCATCCCGCATATCCGCCGATCAGAATCAG
>CALBSU010000566.1 GCA_937967285.1 uncultured Acidobacteriota bacterium | reverse complement strand
CCTCGCTTCACCCCGGGCTATTTTCTGACGCCCGCTCCGCGGGCTGAGCAGTTACTTTTACTTTCTACTTTTTACTATTTTTAGGGCGTGCAAGTGCTCAGCTTGAACGAGTAGATATAGGTCGTCCAGTTGAACGAGCCGTCCGACGGGATGAATTCAGTGGTGAAGACCATCTGGCAACCATCAGTCGGATCGACGCTGATAGTGCTGTAATCTCCCCAGCGTGAGAGTGTTCCGGTCTGCGAACCCGGCCCGACCAGAATGCCGGTTTCGTTGCCGAGTGTTCCCAGGGTATCGTTCGGTCCGCGATAAGCGTACCTGATGCCGGGCTTGATCGAACTCGACGAGACGTTGTAACCGATGGCGATACCGCCGGTCTTGTCCATCGCCGCGCTGCCCATCCATCGATATGTCGTGTCGGGCTGGAAGGTCCCCTGCTGGCGGACGACCGGGTTGGCCGAGTTGAGCGTCTGCCCCGAGGCATTGGACAGTTCATACCAGCGGATGCCGCTGACGCCGCCCGAAGCCACCGAATGATTGACCAGCAGCGATTCGCGCGTGCCGAGGTTCCTGTAGCTCAGACGATACATCAGACGATCGGCCAGTGAGTCGAGCGTCCGCGTCGTACCCTGCTGCGGGATACAAGTTCCGCCGCTGCATGCGCGACTGAAGGTCGCGGCTCCCGGGACCGTCACCGGCCCGGTAAGTGTCCCGCTTCCGTTGCCTGACCAGTTGACATTGAATTTCCAGAACTGCAACGCGCTTGTGGTTATTCTTAGCAGGTAGTTTGGAGAACCTGTTGGCGGCAATGTCGATCCCTCGAGATCCGCCGGCAGGAAGCTGGCATAGCTGCTGCTGGTCTGAACGCAGATCTGCCTGGCAGTCTGTCCAACAAGCATTTTGTCGCGCTCGAATGCGCAGATACGGCTCCCCCTGAAAGTCGATCCGCGTCGAAACATGTTGTAGGTGATGTAATAGCCGTTCGGCCAGACGCCCATCTTGGGGTAGTCGTTGAAATCCGTGCTGTAGGAGTAGGCATAACGATGGTAGGTGCCGGTCGGATCCGGGCCGGTCGAGACCGCCACGCACTGGGTATAGGGAGTACCGGAGACCGCAAACTGAGTCATCACCCATCGATCGGCCAGTTGATCGTATTGAACGATCGGATCTCCGTCGTTGTCAGTCTCGCAGCGGCCGCCGAATCCCTGCCAGATCACATTGCCGTTCTTGGGGAATCCCGGAACAAGATTGAAGCCCGTGATCGTTTTATCGGTAGTGGAGACTCTCGACACAGTGTAGATCGAATACCTCAGATTAACCCACTGAACATAGTGATTCGGGCCGAGATCGCCCGTCGTGTCGGGAGGAGCTACGCGAGCATTGGGATCGATCGGCGTTCCGTTCGTCGCAGCCATCGGCAAAACCTGGCCTGACGGAAAACCGATACCGGTGGCCGCCAGCGGATCCACCACATTCGGATTGGAGTTTCCAACAGCCTGCGGTTTGCCCGGTTCAAAGTCTCTCCCGCCTCTGGGGCGTTCCGGACTGCCGGTGGAGACCATATCGCGCAGCGGAACTGTGGTCGTGTCGAAACGCTCAGCCCCGGTCACTTCGGCTGCAATGTCCGATGCCTGTTCGGGCAATTGGCCCTTGCCCTGTCCTGATACGTAGGCCGAGAGATAAGGTGTGAGGCAGGTGAATGCCAGAGCTGCGATGAGCAGCATCGCCAGTCGTTTGATCATGCTTCCTCCTGATTGCTCAGAGTTTGGTCCGTTTGATTGAGGGGTAATGTGTCTCTGACAGATCTTCGCGCCTGCGTCCTGTCCCCGTCCTGTCTGTTCAGAGGTAACTTCTTATTGTGTCAGGATTTATTTGTAGTCGGTCAGATTTTTTGGATCTTTTTCCAAAAATTCGGCGGGATAATATGTAAATTTTCCTGATTTAGCAACAGGATAATTAAGAAAAGTCGTCAAACGACAGAAAAAATCATCTGATCCGGGGCGCGGGTATGCGTCCGGTATGGCAGTCAGAGCATTTGACGCGGTGTATGTCGTTACGGCTGCGCGGGTTAGCGAAGGTGGTATCCATCTTTTCGACATCCAGGCTGCAATTGGACATCTTCGGGTGGCAGGTGGCGCATGAGGCTTGCGTCCGTTGAGCGTGCTTCTGATGACAGGCGAGGCAGCTGATGCCTTCATGGACTCCGATCGGAGTGCGATCGTCGGCTGATCCCGCCAGTCCTGAAGAGAGCGGGGCGTGACACTGGTAACAGAGCCCCTGCCGGCGATCCGGACTGACGCGTACAGTTTTATCTCCATCCATTATTTTCGGAATCGGCAGAGCGGCCGCCGGCATATGCTCGCGCGAGCGTCTATCGAAAAACGCCAGTGAAGGTCGAGCAGCTTCCCGTGGCATCTTATTCTCCATCAGCGAGCCTTCACGATGAATTGCGTGGCAGCTCAGGCAGGGTATGGCGGCGCGACCCGCAAGGTCGCCATCAACCATCTTCCATGGGCCGGCGGTATCGACAGGTTGGACGACTTCACGGATCGATTCGTCGAAATGCATCCCGTGGCAGCGCAGGCAGTCATCCATCAGCCGGCGTTTTCTGTTGTGCGCCGGGTCGGTGAAGATGCGATCGTACTGGACGCTGTGAGGTCCGGCGCTCCACTGCGCGAACTCCTGCTGATGGCAGGATCGGCATTTTTCAGTCATCGCATTCACGTCTGTCGCGCCGAGGAGTATTCGCCCGGGCGCCTGTCCGGACAAGTGAGTACGCAGGCGGCGCAGGTTATCGGTCGTCGAGCTTTCGTGGCAGGATGTGCAATTAACATTGCGATGCGATGAATGCTGCCAGGAATCATAGTTCGGCCGGATTTCGTGGCAGCGCGCACAGCCCCTGCCCCAGCTCGCAGTGTAGTAAAGATTGGCGCCGGGCACGGCCATGACGGCTCCGAGGACTAGGATTATGGCTGCGATCATAACGATGCGTTTCATGATCTGAAGCCCGTTCCTTTCCATTCCCTTACGATATGATCGCCGGCCCGGTAAGCCAGAGCCATGATCGTCAGGACCGGATTGAATCCGCCGTTGGTGACGTGAA
>CALBSU010000565.1 GCA_937967285.1 uncultured Acidobacteriota bacterium | reverse complement strand
GTCTAGTACTACTTTCTACTTTCTACTTTCTACTTTCTACTTTCTACTTTCTACTGAACTATTCTTTCCTCCCGAAATCCACCCTCAACATAAGAATATGACTTGAAGGAGTGCGGCCGAAATCCGTGGTGTAGACGTACTGAACGACGAAGAGGTCCTTGATTCTCAGGCCGACATTGAGATCCGCGAGTGGATCGGTGAAGACGTTACGCGTAATGCCATCGGCAGCGAACAGCCCGTCGCCGGTCAGCCTTCGGCCGTACTGATCGGGAAAGAGAGTTCGGTCGAGCGAGAAGCGCTGACCCAGGCCGAGCACCGACGCTCCGGCGAAGATGCCCTTCCAGATATCGGACTGGGCGGCCAGATGCATCGAGTAGAAGGTCTTGCTCTGAGTTTTCTTTTCGAGCGGATTGCCGGTCAAATCCTCCGACAGGTTCTGATCGTTGAAGATCCTTCCGGCCGAGAGGTCCATGCTGAGCAGGGTTCCGGGTCGCAGAACGAAACCGAATCCGCCTCCGAACAGCGCCCGGCTGAGGTCTCTTCGCTCCGATGCCGGGACGATGATCGACCTGCGGATGGTCTCGTCGATTCCCGCGTCGAGCCACGAACTCTCGATGCCATAGTAGAGGCGCGGAGTGATCGGACCGCGAAGGCGCATCCCGAACTCCTGAAAATCGCTTCGGATCTCGACGCGATCGAGTGGCAGCGGAAGCCCGTTGAAGAACCGAGTATCGTCGCGATCGCGGGCCGAGCCGGCTCCGCGATGATAATGGGCCGCCAGTTTGTGACCGTTCTTGAACTGATGGGTGATGCCCGCGCGGAACCTGAACCGCGAGACGCCTGAGATCGCTTCGAGATCCTCACGAACATTGAGGCCGCTGAACCCGAGCCCTCCCGGGACGAGAGGCGCGCTCGAGACAAGGGTCGTCGTCCCGCTGAGCGTGCCGGATCCCTCGACGTGATCGATGCCGATGCCGATGCTCGTCCTGTCCTCTGAGCCGAAGTTGCGGGCCAGAATGATCGAACCGATCCGCATCTGACTGGTGGTTCTGGTCGCGATCGTCCTCTGGCCCGTGACCGGAACCAGAGATGGCGGAGGCGTCAGGTCTATCTGAGCCTGGTCGAGGCCGCGAACCGCCGCCAGCGTGTGAGTGAACCCGCCTCCAAGGACATATCGCGAACCGCCGAGCGGGATGAAGACCGATCCCTGGTAGAGTCCGCCGTAATCGTAGGGGCCTGTAATCGTCGCGTCATCGCCGATCGAGCGCGTCGATCCGGCGCCGCGAATGCTTCTGATCGACGACAGAAAGAGCAGCCTGGATGAGATCGATCTGAACGCGCCGGCGAAGGCCGGATTCTCCTGGCTGTCGAGATACGGTTCGGCATAGGCCAGAAACCTCGTCAGCGGCGGAGACTCGCCGGGTTCGATAATGCTCTGGATCTGACGCTGATACTCCCCGGCCTGATTTCTCAGCACGTCTCCGCCGGCGATCCCGCGGGCGAAGATCGCAGTAGTCTGGTGCTTGTCGATCTCCTTCCGAAGATTCCGCCTTTCGTTGAGCTCGCCGATCTCGCTGCCGGGCCCCGGAACGAAGAAGCGAATAGTGTCGTTCTGCCGGACGGTCACCGCCTGGCCCGGCTCGACCAGCGCCCGCTGATCCGGAGCCGTGCGGCTGATCACCTCGACCAGCCCCTCATAAACGGCGACGGCTGTTTCGCCCGGAGCGACTATGACGCCGAACTCGGTGCCTCTGACGGCGATCGATGCGGTCGGCGTATTGACGCGAACCGGGTTCGGACGGCCTCCGACGCGATTGACCTTGAGGCGCACCCGCCCGCCGATAATCTCCAGAATATCCCTCAGCGAGCCGGCCGATTGGAGGTCCCGCAGGACGACCTGTGATCCGGGCAGGACGGTGATCAGACTGCCGTCGCTCATTTCAATGACCACTTTCGCGCCGCCGCGCGTGTCGATCCGGTCGCCCGGCATCAACCCGTCGCCCTTCTTCAACTGAAAAGAACCGCGCCCGGCCACAACGCGAAGCGCCGTTCCGCCGCTCAGGCCCGCCACCCGCGCATCTGCATTCTGCCCGCCGGCCGTCGCCGGCAGGGACAGGATCACGGCCAGCAGACCGAGCAGCGCTCTCCATTTTTCGCGGGTGATCGTCACGGATATCACTCTCTGTTGTCCTCTCCTCAGCACAAAGTAAAAAGTAGAAAGTATAAAGTGCCTTATCTTTCTACTTTCTACTTTTTACTTTTTACTTTCTACTTCCCTCCCAGACCGTAGCGTTCCACGAGCCGCTGGATAGTCCGGCGATGAAGTCCCAGGACTTCGGCGGCCATGCCGAAGTCGCCGCCGGCCTCGGCCAGCGTCATTTGAAGATATCTGCGCTGCAGTTCATCCATCGTCGGGCGATCCGCCACCAGCGAGTCGCTGGCGTCATCCCGGACAAGGCTTGCAGAACACGATGCGATCTGGGGCGGCAGGCAGTCGAGCGAAATCACTCCGCCTGTAGAAAGGGCAACCGCGCGCGTCAGCGCGTTCTCGAGTTCCCGGACATTTCCGGGGAAGGAATATCTTTTGAGGGCATCGAGCGCTTCCGCGGTCAGGTACGGCGCAACGGCTCCGTCGCCCGACAGTTTTTTAAGAAAATGGCGCGAAAGCAGCGCGATATCGTTACCGCGTGAACGCAGCGGAGGCAGTTCGATCGTCAGCACGCTCAGGCGATAGAAGAGATCGCCGCGGAACCGCCCCTCGGCCGCCAGTTCGCGGAGCGGGACATTGCTCGCGCCGATCACCCTGACATCGACGTGTCGCGGTTGAGTTGTGCCGACGCGTCGCACTTCACCCGACTGAAGCACGCGCAGAAGGCTGGCTTGGAGCGATTCGCTGGTCGATGCCAGCTCGTCGAGCAGGATCGTGCCTCCGTCCGCCGCCTCGAAAAGCCCCTCCCGGTCAGCCGCCGCTCCGGTGAATGACCCGCGGGCATGCCCGAAGAGCTCCGATTCGAGCAGAGTGTCGGTCAATCCCGCGCAGTTGACCGCCACGAAACGATTCTTCGCCCGTTCGCTGTAATTATGGATCGCCCGTGCGACCAGTTCCTTTCCAGTGCCCGATTCGCCGGTGATCAGAACGGTGGCGTCCGAGCGCGCGGCATGAGCGATCAACTTGTAAACACGAACCATCTCGGGGCTTCTTCCAACCAGACCAGAATGCGAAAACTCCTCGGCCAGCGCCTCGTCCTCCGCAACCGCCTCCGCCGCTTCCTTTCTCGAATCGAGACACCTGCGGATCAGATCGGCCACGGCCGAAACATCGAACGGCTTGGCAATGAAGTCGGTCGCTCCCTCAGAGACCGCTTTGACCGCCAGATCGACCGATCCCTGCGCGGTCATCAGAATGATCGGGATCTCTGAATCGAATGTCCGTACCTGGCGGACCACCTCCAGCCCGTCCCCTTCCGACATGTAGACATCGCTCAGAACCGCGTCGAAGCCCGTCCGACGGATCGTCTCGACGCCCTCCCTGCCCGATCCTGCCGTCTCCACGCTGAACCCTTTGGCCGTCAGACCGTTGCTCAGCATCAGCCGGATCGATTGCTGATCGTCGATGACTAGTATGCGAGGTGAACCATTCATTCCAGTTAAAGAATAAGTAGAAAGTAAAAAGTAGAAAGTAGAAAGTGCATTCTTTCTACTTTCTACTTTTTACTTTCTACTTTCTACTGAGAGATACATTGAAAACCTCGAACCCACACCGGGCTCGCTTTCGACGGTCACGCGGCCGCCGTGGAGCTGCATCACTTCGCGAACGAAGGCCAGTCCGAGGCCCGTTCCGGGGATGTCCGCCTGTTCGCTGCGTGAGACGCGATAAAACTTCTCGAAGATATGATCGAGATCCGCTGCGGGGATGCCGAATCCCTGATCTATAACGCTGATCCTGACCTCGTCGTCTGAAGATGAGGTTTCGACGATGACGTCACGGCCGTCAGCGCTGTATTTGATGGCATTATTGATCAGATTGTTGGCCGCCTGCATTAAAAGATCGGCATCCGCGATGACCGGCGGCAGATTTATGTCGAAGTGTCTGATCAGTCTGATGTTTCGCTTTCCGGCGAGCGGCTCGAGCATGAGCATGGTCCGTTCGAGGAGCGGCGTCAGCCGGACGGGGGCGCGGCGGACAGTCCTCGTTCCCGACTCGAGGCGGGCCAGATCAAGGTATTCGTCGATCAGCCTCGACAGGCGTTTCGATTCCTGATTGATGGCCTCGTGCATCTCGCGGCGCTGATCGGCATTGAATTCGTACTGGGCGAGGATCTCGCTCATCCCCTGAATAGCGGTGATCGGGGTTCGCAATTCGTGGGTCACGAGGGCGAGGACATCGTTCTTGATCTGTTGCAGTTCGTGATGACGAGTGACGTCGGAGAGCGTCGCCACGATGCCGATGACCGGACCTTCGCCGTTCTCGTTCTCGCTGACGGCGCCAAGCCTGAGCATGAAGTGGCTCTCGGACGGCAGGCCGTGTTCGGGACCGATGACGATCTGGCGTTCGACCGGCGCCCTGTCGATCAGCAGGCGCGTCAGCATCCTGCTCAGCCGTTCGCGGTTGTCGCCTCCATCCGTCGGGAAGAGCGATCCCTTGAGGATGCCGAAGAGATTTCTTCCGATCAGCGACTGCTCCCTTGCGCCGAAGATATGGCCGGCGCGGGGATTGGCGAAGGCGATGGTGCCGCCGACATCGGTGATCAGCAGGCCGTCCTCGATCGATCGCATGGCTTTGTCGATGAAGCCGGCCCGGCCGATCAGCATCCGCTGCAGGGTTCCGAGGGCGCCGATCTTCCATTCGATACCGTTCCGGCCTGTCAACCGGCGGGCGCTCCGGGGAGCGTTCCGCGCAGCCAGCCAGTTCGATGCAATCTCGCGACAGACCTGAAGCGTCGCCGTGTCGGGCTGGTCCCCTTCCGGCCAGGCGCCGATCAATGCTCCGGTCTTCTCTCCGAACGGCCCGAGATCGAGCGTTACCGATCTGACCGGACCGGCCGAATTGAAGAGCCCTGTCGCCGAGACATCACGGGCGATCGCCTCGCTGATCGATCCGTGCGGCGGATGGTCGAGCATCAGGCGGGATCCGTTTTTCGATTCCGTCAGACCGGCCGGAGGCGCTCCGTGTCTCGCAACCAGCAGGTAGCCGCGGTCGGACGGTTCACCCGGGGCGCGCCGGAGAATGCAGACGGCGCTGGCGCCGCTCAATTCGGCGATCATCCCGGTCGGATCGTAATCGGTCGCCGGCAGACCGGTCCTGCTTTCGCGACCGGTCAGCTCCAGGATCCGCTTGTCGAGCTCGATCCCTGCCAGACGGTTCCGGTAGAGCAGCGTCAACGGCACAGCCGTCAGGAAGGATACGCACATCGGAACCAGCGGCAGAACGATCGAGTAACCGGCATAGGCCAGCCAGGCCATCGCGGGCAGCAGCGCCGCCAGCGCGGTCAAAACTGCCAGCGAAGCCGCCCAGTCCGATCTGAAGTGGGCCAGCCTCAATGCGAGGATCGCAGCAGCAGCAGCCAGCATGGCAAGGATCGCCGCGGCGTAATCCGGAAACGACCGGATAAATCTGCCGGTCAGAATCGTATCGATCGAACCGGCCAGGATCTCGACGCCGGGAATGAGTTCGCCCCTGTCGGTGAAGGGCGAAGCGATGCGATCGCCGGCTGAGTTCAGAGTCGAGCCGATGAGGACGATCCGACCTCGCAGAGCCGACTGCGGAGCACGGCCGTCGATCACGTCGGAGATGCTCAGCGTCTGAGTTTTATACGCTCCGCCCGGGCCGGGATAGCTGATCCTCAGACTCGATGCGCGGACGGTCTCCGGTTGACCGCTCCCGTTCAGGCCCGACACCTCCAGCGGCGCCGATTCGAAGCGGACAGGAATCCGCATCCCGCCGATCCCGATCCGGTCCGGAAGCTCGCGCAGGTCCGATGAAGGCAATGATCGCGCGATACGGACGGTTTCAGCGGCCATGGACCACAGATCTCGCCCGTCGTCGTCTGCCATCCTCATCATCATCCGGCGCGCAACCCCGTCGCCGTCGGTGGGAATGTTGACATGGCCCGTGGCCGCACCTTCCATCTCCGGCAGAGGATCGAGCCAGACCGATCGCAATTCGCCGTCATCTCCACGCTCACTGACAAGCTGCGCGGCGACTACCACTCGTCCGGATCGCTCGATCGCCGCCGCCAGCTCCCGGTCCGCTTCGGGATCGCTCGGATCCGCGATCAGCACATCGAGCGCTATGGCCTTCGGCTTCGCCTCCGATATCCTCTCGATCGCCTGAGCCAGGACCTTTCTGGACCACGGGAACCTGCCGAAGCGCGAGATGCTCTTCTCGTCGATCGCTACGATGACGATCTCAGAGCTGGGAGCGACCGTCCCCCTCGTCCTCATCAGCGCATCCTCGACCATCAGGCTCAATCCCGGAGCCCGCCAGTAGACGATCATTCCGAACGATCCGGCCAGGGCTACCGCGACCAGAAAAAGAGCTATCCGCCATTGTGCGGAATAGATCGTTGCCCTGTTGTTCGTTCGGATATCTCGCATCGC
>CALBSU010000564.1 GCA_937967285.1 uncultured Acidobacteriota bacterium | reverse complement strand
AAGTAGAAAGTAGAAAGTAGAAAGTAGAAAGTAGAAAGTAGAAAGTAGAAAGTAGGACACGTTTTTGCTTATTGCATGGTTGCAAAATTAACGACTATCCGGAAAAAGTCTTCACTTTCTACTTTCTACTTTCTACTTTCTACTAAATTCTGTATCTGACCTTCTTCTTCCCATCCGGCAATTCGAGATCGATATTCTGAAGGCGCAGGGAGACATCTGCGCTCATGTCCCAGGGGGCGGATTCTCCGCGGAGCAGTTTCGGGTAACCGGCTGCCGCGATCATGGCGGCATTGTCCGTGGTGTAGACGGGAGACGGGATGAAAGCGGGAATCCCCAGATCGTCGGCCAGGTGGCGGACCGCTTCGCGGAGTTCGCTGTTGCAGGCGACGCCGCCGGCGAGGATGATCGTTCCGGGACGATGAATCTCAGCGGCCTTGCGGAGGCTGCGGACGAGGGCCCTCACGACGGCGTTCTGGAAGCTGGCGCAGAGATCCAGGATCTGACCTGACGGCGCGTCCGGGTCCTCGACGGGCGGTATGGCGTTCTCGCGGACATAGCGCAGGACGGCGGTCTTGAGTCCGCTGAACGAGAAGTCGAGGCGATGTTCCTCGTCCTTGATCTCCGCCAGCGGGAAGATGATGGCGCGTCTGTCGCCCTGGCCGGCGAGCCGGTCGATGACAGGGCCGCCGGGATAGCCGAGTCCGATCAGTTTCGAGACCTTGTCGAAAGCCTCGCCGGCCGCGTCGTCGCGCGTCCGTCCGACCAGCTTGTACTTCCCGGGTTCGGGTATCAGAAAGAGGTTGGTATGCCCTCCGGAAACGATCAGGGCGAGCGCGGGGTACTCTGGCGGCGGAAATTCGAAGGCGACCGAATAGACGTGCCCCTCGATGTGGTTGATGCCGACGAAAGGTTTGCGGGCGGCGAAGGCGATCGACTTGGCGTAGTTGATGCCGACGAGCAGCGAACCGACCAGCCCGGGTCCCTGAGTGACGGCGATTCCGTCTATCTCGGACGGAGAGACGCCGGCCGTCTCAAATGCCCTGCCGACGACCTCGCCGATCTTCTCGAGATGCTCGCGTGAAGCGAGTTCGGGAACCACACCTCCGAACCTGCGATGCGTTTCGATCTGCGAAGCGATGACATTCGACAGCACGCGGCGGCCATCCTCGATGACCGCCGCGGCGGTTTCGTCGCACGAACTTTCGACTCCAAGGATCAGCATTCGATCACGATATCATGGAAACCGGCGAACCGGTGACAACGGATCATTTGGCGCTCTTCGCATCGGCCGCCGGCTGACGCCTGATCACGGCGATCGTGCTGTCATCGCGGTTCGGATCGAATCCGGGGTGAGCGCAGTCGAAGATCCTGTGGCAAAGGGTGTTGACCTCGCCCCCGCGAAACTGCTCGGCGAACTTTTCGATCTGTGTAACACCCTCCTCGCGGTCGCCGGTCAGTTTGGCGAAAACTCCGTCGGTGTAGATGACCAGCAGATCGCGGGCAGGAAATGGAACGACGTCTTCCTTGAACTCGGCGCCTTTCGCCGCGCCGAGCGGACCGTTATTGACGGCGAGCCTGTGCTGATCGGCTTTGCCGATCTGGAGAGCGGGAAGATGCCCGGCGTTGATGTAGTGCAACTGCTCGCCCTCCCAGCGGGCGAAAACGGCGGTCATCGTCCGCGATCCCTTGAACTCCTCCCACAGAAAATCATTGAGCCCCGAGGCGAACTGACTCAGCGATTCGTTCCGGTCGGCCGATGCTCCCAGGTGACGGTGAATCCGCGCGATATTCGCAAGCGACTCGAAGCCGAGCCCCGGCAGATCTCCGAGCACAACCAGCGGCCCGTTCGATGTCTGAAAGATCTGAAAATAGTCGCCGCCGGACTCTGCGCCGACGCCATGCTTGGACGAGCTCCAGATCTCGTGCAGATCGAAGATCGCCGGCGGCATGAAGAGCTCGTGCGTCCGGGCCATCAGTTCCATCGACGTCTGCTTGCTGCCGATCTGGTATGCCTCCTGAAGAGATCGCTGAGCCACATCGACCACCAGATCCTTCGGTTTGCGCGATCCGAAGACCATGACCGCCGCCGTGACCGCCAGCATCGAGAGCCGGAACCAGGGCGGAGCCCCGGCATAGAGCGAGAGGACGAGATAGAAGAGCGAGGCGTAGAGCGCCGTGTTGATCACCAGGCCAATGCGATACCGAGTGGCCGCCACGGCCAGGATCGGGAAATAACACATGAACATCCCGGCCCCGATGTGCGGGAAGAGTCCCTGCTGGACGAAAGCCAGCAGGCCCAGATTGACCACCGTCACATCGATCATTGTCGTCGTCGAAACCAGCGATTCGGCAGCTCCGGACTTTACTCGGGCGCTGACGACCGCCGCCAGAATCAGCCAGACCGCGGCCAGCACAAGATAGATGATCCGCGCATTCGACTGGTGCGACCACAACCTCAATCCCGCGGCCGCAAACGTCACGGCGAAGACTAGACGGACAATCATCGCCCACCTGGCGGCAGCGATGACGTGTTTTTCCAGCGCTTCAGTCACCTGCTCCGGCAGGCTTTCCCTCAACCTCTTGAGTGCAGCATTTTCAGAAGACATATTCAGGGGCTCCCGTTTCAATTGTTATGATCTGATTGATGACTCTCCTCACCGGCCTGGCCGGGAAAATAACCGGATAAAATACTGTATTCAAGTCCGGTCGTCAAAAGCTCGAAAATGCCGGCCTCCCTGAGGCGATTTTTTCCGCCCGATCGAGTTTTGCTTTCTGGGGACCGGATTGTTACACTCCGGGTTTGCCTGGGATGATCGGATAAGACATAAGGAGAGACAAGGGTCGATGCAAGCTCTGATACTGGCCGGCGGAGAAGGGACGCGATTGCGTCCGTTGACCATTTACACCCCCAAGCCTGTTGTGCCGATCGTTAATCGCCCCATCCTTCAATATCAGATCGAACTGCTGGCGAGAGCGGGAATCAGGGACATCAAGCTGACGCTGGGATATCAGCCGGACAAGATCAGGGAGATATTCGGCAACGGTTCCGAACTGGGAATCGACATCAATTATGTCGTCGAACAGGTCTCGCTCGGCACCGCGGGCGGATACAGGAACGCGATCGGCGATGCGGTGCAGACCTCAGTGGTGATCAACGGAGACATCCTGACCGACATCGATCTGACGCAGGTGATCGATTACCACCGCCGGAAGGAGGCCGTCGCGACGATCGTTACGGCAACGGTTGAGAACTCAGCCGGATACGGCCTGGTCGAAGTGGCCGGTGACGGGCGAGTCACAAGGTTCGTCGAAAAGCCTTCTCAGGACGAACTGACGCATAAGACGATCAATGCCGGAATCTATGTTCTCGAAAAAGAGATCCTCGAGATGATCCCGCCCGGCGAGAAGAAATTCTTCGAATATGATGTCTTCCCCCGCCTGCTCGAAGCCGGCGCGCCGCTGTTCGCCTTCCAGTGGGACGGCTACTGGATGGATATGGGTACTCCGCAACGGTACCTGCAGGCCAATCTCGACATGATCAACGGGAAGGTCAGGAACGTGTCGCCTGAACGCCCCGCCCTGGCGGCCTCCGAAAACGGAGAAGAGGCCGCGCGGATCGACCAGCGCTCCTTCATCGATCCGAGCTGCACCATCAAGTCGGGCGCCGAGATCGTCAACTCGGTCCTCGGGGCCAACTGCTACATCGAGGAGCGGGCGACCATCGAAAATTCAGTTCTCCTGCCTGGAGCGAGAATCGGGAAATATTCGGAAGTTCGTAATTCGGTGATCGGCAAAAGCTCGATCATCGGTCGTTACGCCAGGGTCGGCGAATCGATCCTTGGCGACAAGAGCTCACTGACGGACTATTCGTCAGTCTGACGCCATTGCGGAGGAAAGCAGAAATTAGACAGGATTTACAGGATTAAATCTGAGGGTTTTCAGGTCCGTATTCCCCGGCAAA
>CALBSU010000563.1 GCA_937967285.1 uncultured Acidobacteriota bacterium | reverse complement strand
CGGCAGCCCCTCACTGTTCCAGTAGAGCGGGACCGACATCGCCGGCTGCCCCGTCCCGTTGCAGATCGGCGTGAACGGTACGAAGAGCGCCGCTCTGCGCATGCCGGCCAGCGGATCGTCGGCGGTCGAATCCATGGTTCCCAGTTTCACCGGAGGCTCGGCCAGCGTCGGAGTCAGCAGCAGATCGTAATCCTTCATGAAATGCGCTATCCGGCGCCCGTATGTCTGCAGGATCTGGACGGACATAAGGTAGGCCGGGGCCGGCTGCTGCCGTCCCATATCGACCAGCGCCCGCGTCAACGGCTCAAGTTCTTCAGGTTCCGGATGCCTCCCGACGGCGTACGACATGCTGTCGATCAACCAGGCGTTTCCGGCCGCCCAGATGCACATAAACGCCTGAGTCAGCATGTTGCCGTCGATCGCCGGTTCGGCCTCGACCACTTCGTGACCGAGCTGCTCGCACAATCGGGCGGCATCCTCAACCGCGGCCTGGCAATCGGGATGCACCGGCACCCCTGTTGCGGCCTTTCTTGTCCAGGCGATCCTCAGTTTCCCGGTGTCGGCGCCGACCTCCTGAATGAACGGTCGTGCCGGCGCCGGTGCGTGATACGGATCGCCCGGCTCAGGCCCCGAAGTCGCATCGAGCATCGCCGCGCTGTCTCTGACCGTCCGCGAAACGACATGCTCGGCGACCAGTCCGCCGAAGACATCGCCAAAGTGCGGACCCAGAGGATTGCGGCCGCGCGTCGGCTTGAGCCCGAAGATCCCGCAACACGAAGCCGGAATTCGTATCGAGCCTCCGCCGTCGTTCGCATGCGCGACCGGCACGATCCCCGCCGCCACCGCCGCAGCGGATCCCCCGCTCGAACCGCCCGTCGTCCTCGCCACATCCCACGGATTGCGTGTCGGGCCGTGCAGCGCCGGTTCCGTCGTCGGCATAATCCCGAATTCAGGCGTGTTCGTCTTGCCGACAACCACCAATCCGGCACGCTTGTACCTGCTCACCAGTTCACTGTCCACATTTGGAACGAAATCACGCAAATAGCGCGACCCGGCCGTCATCCTGACACCGTTATAGGCCGCCTGCAGATCCTTGAGCAGAAATGGCACTCCTCTGAACGGCCCGTCAGGCAGCTCGCCTGACGCAGCTTGCCTCGCTTCGTCATACATTTTCGTGACGACGCTGTTGAGCTCGGGATTGACCCGTTCGATCCTCTCGATCACCTCATCGACAAGCTCCTGCGGTTTCACTTCGCCTCTCCGCACCAGATCAGCCATCCCCGTCGCGTCGAGTTTCTTCAGTTCTTCCGACATGCCTCACTCCTTTTTTCATGCCTCGTCATAGACACTCTGACGAAGCCGCGCATATCATTCCCGCCTTCAATTGCATGTGATTCTTTTCGAGAGTGTGATGTCATTTCATTAAATGGTCAACCGTCGCAGAGACCTGATCAGACATGGTTTGTCGACATCTCTCATCGCCATGAAAAAATTTCGAATAAAGTTACTCACATGCCGCTTCATGACGAATCTGATCCTTGCATGCGTCAGAACCATGTGTTAGTCTTCAAAAACTTCAGTGACAGCAGTCAAAGTGACCGTAAAGTACTGCATTAAAAGTACTTGTGCACTGCCATATTCAATACCGGAATATCTCCAGTCGTTAGGGGAACGAGCCGCCAAAGGCCACTCCTCCTGGGGGTTTTGCTGTCTTTTGAAGGCTCGTATTCAGGACATTCGAGATGATTTTCCGCCCCCTCGCGGGAAACACAGGACGGTAAGTTATGAATGAGGTCAATCATTGGGATTCGTTGCTGGCCAGTGTCGAGAAGAGAGTAAATCATGAGAGTTTTACGACCTGGTTCAAACCCATAAAATTCATCGAGAGCAATGTCAGAAATATAGTAGTCGAAGTTCCTGATCGCGTCTTTGAAGACTGGATTGTGAACAACTACAGCGAAATTCTGGAAGAGTCACTGGAAGAGTCGAGCCTGTCGGGTCGTTCGATCGTATTTCAGGTAAACCGGAAGACCGCGGCTCCCGATGAAGCGAACAACACAAAAGCCAAGGCCGTTGCGGCGACAGACAATTCCGGCGGCAGAGAGGTCGCGGCGCCGAAGTCTCAACCGGGCGCTGCCGGCGCTTTCATCGTCAGAAGCCCGCAACCGGACTACAGCGAATCAGACCAGTCGGATCTGAGAATCAATCAGAAGTACACTTTCGATACTTTCGTGGTCGGTTCCTGCAACCAGTTCGCTCACGCAGCGGCTCTGGCCGTCGCCGAATCCGCCTCCAAGACCTATAATCCGCTCTACATCTACGGCGGAGTCGGTCTGGGCAAGACGCACCTGATGTGCGCCATCGGCCACCGTGTCAAAGAGCGCAACAGGCATCTCAGGCTCTCGTATATCTCCGCCGAAAAGTTCATGAACGAACTGATCAACGCCATCCGCTATGATCAGACCATCAATTTCAGACAGAAATACCGGTCGATCGACGTCCTGCTGATCGACGACATTCAGTTCATGGCGGGCAAGGAACGGACTCAGGAAGAGTTCTTCCATACCTTCAACGCGCTTTACGAGGACCAGAAGCAGATCGTCATCTCGTCCGACTGCGCGCCGCGCGAGATTCCGACCCTCGAGGAACGTCTCCATTCGAGGTTCGAATGGGGGCTGATCGCCGATATCCAGCCGCCGGATCTCGAGACGAAGGTCGCCATCCTTCGCAAGAAGGCTGAAACGGACAAGATCAGCCTTCCCGATAACGTGGCCTTCTTCATCGCCAACAAGATCAAATCCAATATCCGGGAACTCGAAGGCTCGCTCGTCAGATTGACCGCCCTGGCCTCGCTCAAGGGCGAAGCGATCAATGTCGGCCTGGCCCAGGAAGCTCTCAAGAACATCATTCACGAAGAGGAACGCGCGATCACCATCGAATCCATCCAGAAGGTCGTCGCCGATTACTTCGGTCTCAAAGTAGCTGAGCTGAAATCGAAAACGAACTCGCGCAATATCGCTCAGCCGCGACAGATCTCAATGTACCTTTGCAAATCCCTGACCAAGGCATCGCTGCCTGAGATCGGAAGGGAGTTCGGCGGCAAACATCATACGACCGTCCTTCACAGCATTAATAAAATCTCGGCTCTGTATGATCAAAAAGGTCACATTCACAGGATTATCAACAGCTTAATTGATAGCTGTAAATAGACTTAGCGAGTTTTTCCACAGCGCCGCCCAAAACATAGCTGTGGATATCGGTGGAAATCAGTGACAGAGTCGACAGCTTGCGGCGAGATGTGGATTTCGATGGCGGATTTCACAGTGTTTTCCACACCTCCGATCGTCACTAAAGCATTATAAATATTAAAGTTATGAGATTTTTCAGATTTTCCACAGCGCCTACTACTACTACTGATTAATATATGATTTATATTTTCAGGAGAGATAGTAAAAGGGGGATTCGGTTAAGATGCAGTTCAAAATAGGCAAAACACCATTTTTAAAAGAGCTGAACATGATCCAGGGAGTCGTGGAGAAGAAGAGCACGATTCCGATTCTGTCTAATCTGCTGATCGAAGCGAAGGGTGGAGAGCTGAGCATCAAGGCGACGGATCTGGATGTTTCGATCACGACCGCCTGCGAAGCAGAGATAGGGGCGGAAGGATCGGTCTGCATTCAGGCGAAGAAGTTGTTCGAGATTGTCAGGGCGCTTCCTGAGGCTGATATCGAGATCAAGAGCGGCGACAAGGATCAGGTGACGATCCTCTGCGAGCGGTCCAAATTCAGAATGCCGGTTGTCGGGACAGAGAATTTCCCGAATCTGCCCGAGTTCTCGGGCGAGTATGTTTCACTGCCTGCGGATCTGATCAGGACATTCATCAACCGGACATCTTTCGCGATCACGAGCGCGGAGTCGCGCTACATCCTGAACGGGGCGAAGTTCGAGATCTCGCCCGAGTCGATCCGGATGATCGCCACCGACGGGCACAGACTTTCATACATCGAGAAGAAATCCGGATACACCGATCAGAAACTGGAATTCCTGATTCCGAAGAAGACCCTGGCGGAGCTTGGACGGCTGTGCGCCGAGACTGAGGATCCGATCGAGTTCGGCAGCGATGCCAATCATCTCTTCTTCAAGGTCGGCAGAAGAGTCCTGACCTCGCGGACGCTGAGCGGACAGTTTCCAAATTACGAACAGGTCATGCCGAAGGATAACAGCAATCACATCAGCATCGAGAGCGATCGTGTGTCCTCGGCAGTCCGCAGAGTCTCACTGATGGCCGACGAGAGATCCCACGCCATCAAGTTCGAGATCAGCAAGGAGAAGATAAATATCACGTCGAACGCTTCCGACGTCGGTGAGGCAGGCGAGACTCTGCCCGTCGATTTCGATGGACCCGAGTTCAGCGTCGGATTCAATGCCCAGTACCTGCTGGACTTCTTCGGCGTTTCGCAGGATAACGAAGTGACCTTCGAATTCAAGGACGGTGCATCCCAGGTGCTGTTGAGACCGAAGAACGAGGTCGATTACAACTACAAATACATCGTCATGCCGATGCGACTGTAAGCAATCTGACAGTCTTTCTTAATGACGGTTCATGTTAACTGTAATTAATAGCGAGGTTCGAGGAACCTTTCCTGCCCGCATACGTTATCATGACTACGGGTGAACCTCCTGATAGTGGCGGCCGAAAGGAATCCGGCAATGGATTCCGCAAATTGGCCGCCATCTTTTTTATTCTATTTGTAACCTCCCAGCCCTTGAGAAAAAATTAGACGCCAAGGCGCCAAGATTGCCAAGGTTTATTCAGGCAATCAAGATCCGGATCTAACCGATGTTTGATCGGAGAGATGGAGGAAGCAGGAGCCATGCCACCCTTAATTCCATCTTGGCAATCTTGGCGTCTAATTTTTTCTCAAGGGCTGGGCAGTTACTTCGATCTCTTACTTTTCCTTGCCGGAGCCGAGATGTTTGATATTTTCCGCGCCTGAATCGATGAGAATTTCATCGAGATTGAGGCGGACGGTTTCTCCGGGATCGCTGAAGATATCGTCAAGGCCGAGTTTGCGTCTGCGGTAGCGGCGATAATAGAAGAATGATCCGCCGGCGATGATGCCGATCAGGATTGAGCCGGTGACAAGGATGCCGATCCAGTAGAAGGTTCTGATCAGCATCATTGCGGTTTCGGATGCTTCCTCGAGGGCGGTCGGATCGGGAGGCCTGAATTCCCAGGGGATGTCCGAAATTTTCGTGCCTTCCCAGGTCACGCGCGGAGCGTATTTTACTGTTCCGACAAGCTGTTCAGCCGATTCGCGATTGCTTATTCCCGCGACCTCGATCAGATAGTTGCCGGTGCGTTTGACGAGGCGCGACTGTTTCTCGGCTTCGGGAAGCGCGTTGTAGTGTTTCATTGCGCGGTCGACGCCGTCGGTGGCCGATTGCGGAGTATTGTACTCGACGATGATGACATCCATCCGGGCGTCGCCCTGACGGTATGCCGCGGTGGCAATCTGTACGCCGCCCGTGAAGTCCACGATATCCCTGAGATGAGCGAACTGATCGATCATGCCGAGTGCAACGGGGCCGATCAGGTATCTTTCGGATCCTTCAATCTTGTCCTTAGCTGGAAGATTCGACGGCAGGAAGGGCAGGGGACCTGAGTCGTTTTCAAGGCGCCGTTTCAATTCGTCGATCACAGCCTGATCAGGTTTCTCGCCGGCGATGCTGACCAGAAATTTTCCGACCTGAAACTCCGTTCTGTCGGACGGAAGCGATCCTCTGTTGAAGGTGAAGAGACCATAAGCGCCCGAGGTGAATTTCATCTCGAACAGTTCGACGGTGCGGGTGCGCGAGCCGTCGCTGTACTGCCGTGTGATCAGCTTATCGAGCCCGTATTCGGCGTGCAGGTCCGCGTTCGGCAGCACCTCCCATTGCCCCTTTCCGAAAACCCTGAGCGGTGAGACGGCCTTCCAGGATGGTCCGATTCGGTCCTGCAGGACCTCTTTCGGGGCGGGCGCAGTCTGTCCTGAAGCGATCCCGAGGCCGGCCAGCAGCAAAATTATCAGCAGAGGTTTGAGAAAGGGAACTGGTGCGAATTTAACCATACATCAAGTGGATCCGGCCGGCTCACTGCCAGCGCTGTAACTGGTCCAGAATCATATCGGCATAGTCGCGCGGATTGTTTATGTTCTCCATCGCTATTCTACCCGAGGTTGCGGCGCTATCAATTATCACGTCTCCGATGCCCGCCACGCGTTCCTTGAAGGTTTCGATGACGTAGACATCCTGGATATTTCTGAGCGGGATATTTCTGACCTTTTTGGAAAAGAGGCCGGTCTGGATGACGACCTTGATCCTGGTCAGGGTGTAGATGGTCAGGTTTCTGCGGACGTGTCTGACCACTCCGGGGATCAGAAAGATGACCGCGCAGAGGACGACGAAGATGAATGGCAGTCCGACGTATGCCGATACTGCGGCGACAAGGAGCGATCCGAGTATGCCGCCGAGATAGGCTATGCCGACCTCGAAGAAAGCCGGGTGGATACGGAAGATGATGTTCTCGTCCTGACCGGGCTGAATCTCTTCAGGATCGAAGTCCGGGAGCGGCCGCTGATCGCGAATGACCGGCCTGACGGGTCGGGCACGTCCGGCGGGCGGCGGCGGCGGCGGAGTGTTTTCGACCACGGGGCGTCGTCTGGAAGGCCGCGGCGGAGGCGGGACCGCCAGTCCCGGAGCGCGCAGTCGTTCCTCCTGCGTCTTCATGCGCGAGCCGCATCGATTACAGAATTCGCTACCTTCGGGCAACTGTTTACCGCAACGGTGACAGAACATAGGCAGTAATTTCGAACGTCAGCTCCAATCAGCGAGCCGGTTTTTGTCAAACCCGGACAGGCCGACGAACGGAGCTCTATCCATTCAGGGTCCGGGCATTTCGCAGAAAAGCCATAACAGTTTCGTTGAATTCGGCGCTCTTTTCAATGTTTGGGAGGTGGCCGGCTCCGGCGATCAGCGTGAGTTGCGATCCGTGAACGGCGCGGCTCATCTGCGAGGCCTCCGCCGGCGGAGTCAGGACGTCCTCCTCGCCGCAGATGATCAGGGTCGGAACATCGACGTTCCGGAGCAGCCCGGTTGAATCTCCACGCGCAGCCATTGCCTCGAGCGCCCGGGCGACCCCTTCCGGATTCGCGGAGAGAATCATCGAATTGATCCGCTCGACGATGTCGGGTCTCGTAGCGAGTGTCGATTGGCCGAGCAGTCGCTGAGTCATTCCCGGCAAGAGAGTCGCGACGCCGTCCCGGCGAACGGAGGCGGCGGTATCGAGCCGCGCCCGGCGAGCGTCTTCTGTATCCGGAGTCGATCGAGTATCGGCCAGGATCAGCGCGGAGATTCGACCGGGATGTCTGCGCAGAAAAGCCATGGCGGCGTATCCGCCCATCGAGAGGCCGCAGATGATCGGTTCTGTGACGCCAAGATGGTCGAGCAGCCCTGCCAGGTCGTCTGCGAAAGCGTCCATCGTCGTCGGGCCGGTCGAGCTGCCGCCGAATCCGCGCCAGTCCGGAGTGATCACTCTGTAATCCGCGGAGAGCGCTTCGACCTGATCGTCCCACATGCTTTGGTTGAGCGGGAAAGCATGAAGAAAGACGATCGGCCGTCCGCTGCCGCGATCGCCGTATGAGATCTCGATTCCGTTGATTGTGGCGCTGTTCATCAGTTGATCACCTCAGTCAGAACTCTGCCGCGCGCGGGTTTCATTTCCAGACCGAGCAGCCGTGAGACGGTCGGAGCTATGTCGATCAGACGCGCGTATTCGATTTTTGTTCCGGAACGAACTCCTTTTCCCGAGATGAGCATGATTCCGCGCATCTCGGATCTGGAAGGCAGATAGCCGGCCGCGGCCCTGACGTTCGCCGAGCCGGTGCTCGAACCGGTCGCTTCGGGCGACATGGCAAATCCCGGAGAGCCGTCGAGATAGAGCGCCGCCCGCGGGTCGGCCCCGATCCGCGCGATCTCGGCGGTTTTGAGCATGCTCCAGACCGGACTGCTCGACTTCGACTTGTATTCGTCGAAGAGCTTCGAGGCTTCCGGGATGTCCTGCTTGTCCCTGACGCGGATCGACGCCGATCCCTCGAAGCATTCGGCAATGGCGCGCCATTCGGTGATCCTGCCGCGTGAATCCGTCTTGAGCCAGCCGGCCCGTTCGAGGATGACATTCGGTTTGAAAACCGATTCGACGGCCATCGCTCCGTGATCCGAGACGACGATGAATGTCACCTGACCAGAGAGCGGCGTCTTCCGGATCGCATCGAAGATTCTTCCCAGATCCGAATCGATCCCCTCGATAACGGTTCCCGCCTGCCTGGAGCGGATACCGAATCTGCGCTGCGCGGCCTCGAACGATCCGTAATGAAGCAGCGTCAGGTTCGGCAGGCCCTTTTCGATGGACCGCAGCATGACGTCAGTTCTTCGAGCGTCGGATTCCAGTTCGGATGAAATCTGCTTCAGGCCGTCCGGGTATGCTCTGTTGCCCGAAGGCGCGGATTCGGGAGTGTCGTCGGCGCTCAGCGGGAAACCGAACGACGCAACCGTCAGGCCGGCGCGCTTCGCCGCGTCCCACAGAGTGTCGGTCTGAATAACGGCAGGCTCGATGGCATCTGAAATTATTCCGTGATCGGCCGGCAGCGCGCCGGTCGCGATCGTGGCGGCAGAGGGCAGCAGTGTCGAAGGATAGACACCGTCGATGCTGACGGCGTATGACCCCGATGACATCAACCCGGCGAGTGCGGGAATTTTGAACCCGATCTGATCGCGCCGGTTGAAATCGTCAAGTCGCAGGCCCGAGATGACCGTCAGAACAAGATGAGACGCTGCCCTTTCGTCGCGGTTCCCGGAGACGAAGCCATGCGCCGCGTGAATTCCGGCCAGCGTCAAAAGCAGAAAAAAGAGGCAGGTTTTGAAGACGAACTTCATCTGATATCGAGACCCCGCCGGGCCTCGCGGATGGCCCCGATCATCTCCCGGACTGCCTTGTCCAGGCCGGTCAGCGCAGCCCTGGCGATGATGTTGTGACCGATGTTGAACTCTTCAACCTCGGGGATCCTCGCGATCGGCGCGATGTTCCGGTAAGTCAGTCCGTGACCGACAGCGACCTTGAGTCCCGATCTGCCAGCCTGTTTCGTCGCGCGGCGGATGCGGTCCAGTTCGGTCTCGATCTCAGCGGTCCGTCGAACGGTCAGGTCGCCGGGATTTTCATTGAGATGCGCATAGGCGGCCGTGCAGATCTCGATCTGAAATGCACCGAGTTTTGAAGCGGTCTGGATCTGTTTCGGATCAGGATCGATGAAGAGGCTGACGAAGATGCCGGCATCGGTCAGCTTACTGATCGCCGCTGAGACCTCCCTGCGGTTGCCGATCACGTCCAGGCCGCCCTCGGTCGTCACTTCCTGCGGGCGTTCCGGAACCAGCGTCACGACATCGGGCCTGACTCGGACGGCGATTTCGATCATCTCGTCGGTCGGCGCCATCTCGACATTGAGGTGCGTGATGACGGCCTGTTTGAGTGCGATCAGATCGTAATCCTGAATATGACGGCGGTCGCCGCGCAGGTGCGTGGTGATTCCGTCGGCGCCCGCCAGTTCGCAGATCACTGCCGCCGAAACCGGATTGGGTTCGTTGGTCCGTCTGGCCTGACGGATGGTTGCGATATGGTCGATGTTGACGTTGAGTCTGCTCATCCCGCTCCCGGTTGCGTCCGGGTCACCCCGGACGAGTCCTCATACTTCCCCGTTAACTGATTCCAGCGGATCGTCATGACCTCGAGCAAGACCTTGAGCGGCGATCCGATGACGTGAACCTTCGATCCCTCGACGTGATTCCAGATGACCGGAATCTCGAGCAGCCGCCAGCCCTGTCTGCTGGCGATGAAGAGAATCTCCGGATCGAATCCGAAACCGTCGATCTGCTGCAGCGGGAAGACAGCCTGCGCTGTCTCGCGCCGGAATGCCTTGAATCCGCACTGCGTGTCCCTGAATTTCAGTCCGGTGAAGAGATACTGAACCCAGTTGCCGGCCCGGCCCACGAATTCGCGCAGGAATGACTGCCGTGTGCCGATCAGGCTCCGGTCGAGCGCCCGGGAGCCGAAGACAACGTCGTATCTGCCGTCGGCGATCGGTTCGATCACCTTCACAATCTCGCTGGTCGGCGTCGACAGATCTGCGTCGTAGAAGAGTACGATCTCTCCGTTCGCGGCGAGCATTCCGTGACGGATTGAATATCCCTTTCCCCTGTTTCCGGGGTTTTCGAGCAGTCTCAGATCGATTCCGGATCGCCCCCGGAATTCGCGGACCACCTCCGCCGTCCTGTCGATCGACCCGTCATTGACGACGATCACCTCGCTCTCGTAACTCTGAACGGCAAGGTAATCCAAGGTCTCCCCGAGCGTCCGACCGATCCGGTTCTCTTCGTTGTATGCGGGAATGACTATTGATAAATAAGGCATGTATTGTCCCTTTTTCCAGATCGCTTAATATAACACATTCGTTTTGGAGTGCGGCGCCCGCGGGCGCCGCTTTCGATAACTTGTGTTCCAGGATCGAAAGCGGAGCATGCCGGCGCCGCTCCAGACTCGAAATAGAAAGGGCGGCCCGCGGGCGCCGCTTTGATAACTTGTGCTCCGGGATCGAAAGCTGAGCCCGCCGGCGTGTGCTCCGGGATCGAAAGCGGCGCCCACGGGCGCCGCACTCCAGAGCGATCCTTGAACGACATGATGCCCGGTGCTAAGATTCGCCGTCATGAAGAAACCAGCCTCAAAACTGCTCTCCTCGCTCTTCTCAGATCAGCGAGTTATGACCGTCAGCGAACTGACCGAGAGCATCAAGGACCTGCTCGAAGCGGAGTTTCCGGCGATCTACATTCAGGGCGAGATATCCAATTATAAAAACCACAGTTCCGGGCACTGGTACTTCACGATCAAGGACGAGGATTCGCAGATCCGCGGGGTGTTCTTCAGGCAGTGGAACCGGCTGATGAGGTTCGAGCCGGAGAACGGGCTCGAGGTGCGCGTCCGTGGGCGGGTCACGGTCTATCAGCCGCGCGGCGAATATCAGATCCTCGTCGAAACGATGGAACCCGTCGGGGTCGGCGCACTTCAACTGGCGTTCGAGCAGCAGGTCAAAAAGTTTTCGGATGAGGGGCTCTTCGACGAGGCTCGCAAGAGGAAACTGCCGGTCTTTCCCCGCCGGATAGCGATTGTGACATCGCCGGTCGGCGCGGCTCTGCGCGACATGCTTCAGATCCTCGAGCGGCGCAACCCGGCGGTCAGTGTGCTGGTCGTTCCGGTTCGGGTTCAGGGCACGGATGCCGGGCGGGAGATAGCCGAGGGGATCAGGCTGGTCAATGCGTATTCGGCATCGGAACCCGTCGATCTGATCATCACCGGTCGCGGCGGCGGATCGATCGAGGATCTGTGGGCATTCAACGAAGAACGTGTAGTCCGCGCGATATACGAATCAGCGATCCCTGTCATCTCCGCGGTCGGACATGAGACCGATTACACGATCTCGGACTTCGTTGCCGACCGGCGCGCTCCGACGCCTTCGGCGGCGGCCGAGATCGCCGCTCCTGAATTGAGCGAACTGCTGCTCAGGATCGATCGACTCCGGACCAAGGCCGGACGCGCGATCAGTTACCGGATGCTCTCATTCAGGTCGGATCTTCGCCGCCTGATCGATAGCAGCGGCTTCACCGGCACGGCGGAACGTGTGACGGCACTGACCCGGCAAATGAATGATCTGGAGGTGCGCGCCGCGGTCGCCCTGCGGGAAAACCTGGGCAGTTCGAGCCTCAGATTCCTCGATGCTCTGCGGAGACTTTCAGCCACAGACTTCAGGGCCCCGGTCGCTTCGCGCGCGGGCAGGCTCGGCTCGCTCGAAGGAGACCTCTCTCGAAACCTCAGCCGGGCGATTGAATCGAAGCGCCATCGCCTCGCGATCGCAGCCGGAAAACTGGATGCGCTTTCTCCGCTCGCCGTGCTCGGCCGGGGATATGCGCTGGTTCGGGACCGGGACGGCAGGCTGATTTCGCGCCGGTCAGCGGTCCGCGAGGGACAGCCGATGACCATTCGATTCGCCGACGGCGATGTGGACGTCAAGGCAGAATAACAGACAGGCAGGAATCAAATGCAGAAACGAAAAGAGAAGGATCAGGGATTCGAACAGTCGCTCAATACGCTGGAAGAGATAGTCGAACAGCTTGAATCCGGCGAACTGCCCCTCGAGAAGACGCTCGAACTGTTCGAGGAGGGCGTCGCCATTGCCCGCCGCTGCCAGTCCCAGCTCGAGGAGGCTGAACGGCGCGTCGATCTGCTGCTCCGCGAGAGGAAAGAGATCAAGGTCGTGCCCTTCGATCAGAACAGGGCCGCGACCGCCGTCGAATCCCCGCGATCCGAAGACGAAGAAGACGAGACACAGGAAAACTCTCAAGATGACTCAATTCCCTTCTGAAAAGCATTCATCCATTAATATCAGCGAATATTTCAGTCGCCGGATCGAGCAGGTCGAAGCCTGGCTGGATCGGCTTCTGCCGGCCGAAAGCGCGGCCCCCGAAGTCATTCACCAGGCGATGCGGTACAGCATCTTCGCCGGCGGCAAGAGGCTGCGTCCCATTCTCGCCATCGCCACCGGAGAGGTCTTCGGCGCCGAGGAGTCCGCACTGCTGCCTTCAGCCTGCGCGCTCGAGATGATCCACACCTATTCGCTGATTCACGACGATCTGCCCGCAATGGACAATGACGACCTGCGGCGCGGAATGCCGACCAACCACGTCGTATTCGGCGAAGGCATGGCGATCCTGGCGGGTGACGCGCTGCTGACGCAGGCCTTCCAGACCCTGGCCGAGTGCGAGGGCGGGACGCCGGAACGGAAAATTCGCGTTCTGGCGGAAGTCGCCGCCGCCGCCGGAACCGTCAATGCGCTGATCGGCGGGCAGGTTCTCGATCTTCAGTTCGAAGGGCAGCCGGTCACCGGCGAACAACTCGAATCAATCCATCGCGCCAAAACCGGCGCCCTCATCCGCTGCGCCGTCCGCATCGGCGCCATCATCGGCGGAGCCTCGCAGGCGGAACTCGAAGCCCTGACAGTTTATGGAGAGAAGGCCGGGCTCGCTTTCCAGGTCGCCGACGACCTGCTCGACGAAACCGCCACCAGCGAGGAACTGGGAAAGACCGCCGGCAAGGACGCCGCCAGCCATAAAGCCACCTACACCGCCCTCTACGGCCTCGACGGCGCCGGCGAGATGGCACAGCGCCTCTTCCGCGAAGCGATATCGGCCCTCGACCGGATCGACAGAAATACCGATGTCCTCGCCGGAATCGCACGCTTCATCGTCGATCGGAGGTCATGAAACCGTCGCCGTCCGGAGCCGCCCGAATGCTTGACATCGGATGCCCCGATTGCTAGTCTCATCCTTTTCAAAACAGTGCACTAACGATTAGGAGAGGACCGATGAAACGAACATTTCAACCGAACAACCGGCGTCGCGCGAAGACGCACGGATTCCGCGAGCGGATGAGCACCCGTGCGGGCCGCCTGGTTCTGAAGCGTCGCCGCGCCAAGGGCCGGAAGCGCCTGACTCCGAGCCATTATTGATTGTCCGCAGTGACGGATCTGCAGTAACCGGACCGACTGTCTGAATGAGCCTCGCAACTAACCCTCAGGTATTGCGAACGAGTCAGCAATTCCGCAGGGTCTACGAACAGGGCAGGAAGTTCCATACGCCCTTCTTTACGGCCTTCTTTTTGCAGACCGATTCGCGTGAGCAGCGGTTTGGCATCACCGTGACAAGGAAGATCGGCGGCGCGGTCGTACGCAACCGCTGCAAGCGGAGAATCCGCGAGGTGATCAGGCATCATTATTCCGGGCATTCGGGGCCCGATTTCGGATTCGACATGGTGATCAATGTCAGATCCGCCATGATCGGAGCCCGATTCGCTGATCTGCAGGCGGCATTCGCGAAGACTCTGCTTCGATGCGGGGAGTCACCTGGTCTGGCGGATCGGACGGCGCCATTGCGATGAAGATCATGAAAACAGTCGCAATCGGATTCATTAAGGGGTACAAATACCTGATTTCTCCCCTGCTCCCGCCGTCGTGCAGATTCACTCCGACCTGTTCAGAGTATACAATTGAAGCGATCTCGAAATATGGTGTCCTGAAGGGGGCCTTGCTTGGAATGAAACGGATTCTGCGGTGTCATCCGTTCAGCGCCGGCGGTTACGATCCGGTCCGCTGAAGACACTCGGGAAACGTTACGGGTTTTTCATGGAAAAACGTTTCGTCATCTTTCTGGTACTGTCGTCTGCGATCTTTCTGGGATGGTCATACATCTACGGCAAGCTCTATCCCGAACCCGCCAAGCCGGTCG
>CALBSU010000562.1 GCA_937967285.1 uncultured Acidobacteriota bacterium | reverse complement strand
CCGGGAGCGGACTGGACGGAAGCGCGTATCCTGCGGACCAGACTGGGAGATCACCTGCTGGTGAGAACGACCTCGAGCCGGCTGCATCTGGACCCGGAGACGATGAAGCCGAGACCGGAGCCTTCCGAGGTCGAAGTGCGCGAGCTGCTGAAGGATGCTTTTTCAGCCAATCCGGCGAGGTACGGCGATCCCGTGAATGTATCGAAGGGCGAAGCCACGACCAGTACCGGAGTCGAGGTCGGGCTGGACTGGGAGAGTCTCACTTTGCAGCAGAAGGGGCCTGACACGGCTCGGATCGACGCGCTCTACAGAATCCACTATCTGCAATGGACCGGAGTGAAATGGCTCGACCGGGCGCTCGGGCTGGCCGGGCTGGTTCTGCTGGTTGCGTTAAGCGTCCTGGGATTGAGGCTGGCGTTCAGGCGGGGAACAGTAAACAGATGATCATTCATCGATCGCATGTAATTTCCGACGCGGTTCAGGCTGAAGTGAATGCCCGGACAGCCTTTCGAGGGAGGAACGATGAGAGTGAAGGAAGCAGCCATCAGAGTCGGGATGATCGCGATCCTGATCCTCCAGTCGACATTATGCGTTCCGGCCGAAGGGCTGCAGGATACAGCCGAGACGAAAGCCGTCAGGGCCCTGGCTGACCGCTTCACAGAACGCGTTGAGGAGAGTCTGGATGTATCAGCGCTGTACGAGGAGTTCTTCATCCCTGACTTCGCTGAGAGATACGTCAGGGATCAGCTCGATTCGGCGGAGGAAAAAGGAAATCAGCGCGACGAAGTTATGTTCATCTCCGGGCTGTTGTATTCGAAGCGACTCCACACCGAAGCGAAACCGGAAGATTGGAGACGATTCAGTTTCGCGGCCTGGAACTTCTTCTTCATTACGATGGTCAGCGGTCTCAACTCGATAGCCGATGATGTGCTCAAAGGGGCGGATCCGGATCCCGACAAATTTCTTAAATCCATACCTCCGGCAGTTGTGAGGCACTTCGAAGGGCATCCGATTCTGAAGAATCTGATCCAGAAAAAGGACGCAAACCGGGCGATATTAAATACGGCTGAGATGCGTGATGTCACGGCTATGCTGGAACAGGGCGCCAAGCTGTGGAAAGAGGCAAAAGGTGACAGCAACATCCGGTTCGGCCCTCAATCAAGGCAGGTCATAGAGATGATGCGTCAGGAGGGCATGCTATCCGTCACGAAGATGGTATCAAGCAGGAAGTTCTTCGGCTATCCCGAGAAGACGCCGTACTACATGGCCAGGACCTTTTTCGGACTGAGTCTCATTGTCATCGGAGCTAACGAGGGTTTCAAATTAGCCTGGATCGCATCTGTCGGATATTGAGCCGCAGCAATTGTCCGGCGAGACTGGCCCTTAAAACATATCGACTGATAAACAATCCTCCGATCGACAGTTTCGCTGTCATTTGAAACTCATTCCCGGTTCGGTCATCCGCATCAGATCGAGCGCCGCATCGAGTACTTCATCAGAGAGCGATTCCCGTTCGCTTGCAACTTCTCGCACGGTCCGACCGGTTCGATAAGCCTCTTTTGCGATTTCGGCCGCGCGATCGTAACCGATCAGCGGAACCAGCGCGGTCGCGAGGCTCGGGTTGCGTTCGATCGCGCTCAGGCACTTCTCCGCATCGGCCGTAATTCCCGAAATGGACTTGTCGGTGAAGACTCTGATGGCCGATGAGAGCAGTTCGATCGAATGGAGCAGGTCCCAGGCCATGACGGGCATCATGACATTGAGTTCGAAGTTTCCGCTCGAACCGCAGACGGTGATAGTCGCGTCGTAACCGATGACCTGGGCCGCGACCATCAGGACGGCTTCGCAGATCACGGGATTGACCTTGCCGGGCATGATCGAGCTGCCGGGTTGAATTGCGGGCAGTCTGATCTCGGCCAGTCCGGCGCTCGGGCCCGAGGCCATCCAGCGAATGTCATTTGCGATCTTGATCAGGCTGCAGGCGAGGACCTTCAGGGCGCCCGAGACCTCTACGACAGCATCCCGGGCGCTCTGGGCCTCGAAGTGATTCGTCGCCTCGCGGAAAGGCAGTCCGGTCTCAAGCGCCAGAATTTCGATGGCTCGTGCCGGAAAGCCGGGCCGGCGATTGATGCCGGTTCCGACAGCGGTTCCGCCGAGCGGCAGTTCGAGCAGGGATTTTCGAGCCTGCCGGATACGCTTGCCGGCCTTGCGGATCTGTTCGGCGTAGCCGGAGAACTCCTGGCCCATCCTGACCGGAGTCGCATCCATCAGATGGGTGCGTCCGGTTTTGACGATGCGGTCGAATTCGGCGGCTTTGGATGACAGGGCG
>CALBSU010000561.1 GCA_937967285.1 uncultured Acidobacteriota bacterium | reverse complement strand
TCATGGGCCGCACGCGCGAAAGTCCTGCCGCTCGGCGCATGGCGCGCAAGATAGGGGTTATCGAATGTTAAGAAGGTTAATCGGATCTTTGCTGTTTCTGCCGTTGTTGTTCACTGCTCCGGAGCCGCCACCTGCCGAGGCGCAGGAGCAGCCGAACATACTATTCTGTTTCGCGGACGATTGGGGAAGATACGCGAGCATCTATGCCGAGCTCGAGAAACAGCCGTCGCTCAATCAGGTAGTCAAAACCCCGAATATCGACCGGGTGGCGCGCGAGGGAGCGCTCTTCCGGCGGGCGTTCGTCAATGCTCCGTCGTGTACTCCGTGCCGCAGTTCGCTGCTCTCCGGAAGATATTTCTTCAATACGGGTCGCGGCGCGATCCTGCATACGGCCGAGTGGGATGATTCGATCCCGAGCTTCCCGCATCTGCTGCGCGACGCCGGCTATCACATCGGCGAGACCTACAAGGTATGGAGCCCCGGAACTCCGAACGATGCGCCTTTCGGGGCGGGCAAGCACGCTTACGAGAAAGCCGGCAACCTGCCCAACAACTTCTCAGAGAACGTAACGGAGATGATGGGCAGGGGCGAATCGCTCGAAGCCGCGCGCGACAGGATCTACGGGCAGGTCCGCCAGAATTTCGACGCCTTTCTGGCCGATCGAAAGCCGGGCCGTCCCTGGCTCTACTGGTTCGGGCCGACCAACACCCACCGGCGCTGGACGAAGGGTTCCGGTAAGAAGCTGTGGGGCATAGATCCGGACAGCCTCAAGGGCAGGATGCCGCCGTTTCTGCCGGATGTTCACGAGGTCCGCGAGGATCTGGCCGATTACCTCGGAGAAGTTCAGGCTTATGACGCCTACATCGGAGTCCTGCTCAAACGGCTGGAAGAGACCGGAGAGCTCGACAAGACGCTGATCGTCATCAGCGGGGATCACGGCATGCCGGGCGTTACCAACGGCAAGTGCAACCTCTACGATTTCGGCACCGGAGTGGCGCTGGTTATGCGCTGGCCGAAGGTGATCGAAAGATCGCGCGTGATCGACGATCTGACGAGCCTGCCGGATCTCGCGCCGACCTTTCTGGAGGCCGCCGGTGTGCCGATTCCGAAAGACGTCGATGCGCGCAGTCTGCTGAGCGTGCTGCGTTCGAAGAAGAGCGGGCAGGTCGAGGCCGCTCGCAACCGCGTCATCAGCGGGCGCGAGCGCCACGTGGCCTTCGCCAACGGCGACAACCTGCCCTATCCGCAACGCGCACTCAGAACGCCCGATTATCTCTACATCCGCAACTACGCTCCCGAACGCTGGCCTCTCGGCACTCCCGTGACGGTCACTGATTCGAACGCGCCCACTCAGGCCGATCTCGAGACGAACACATACGCAGCATTTCCCGACATGGATGCCGGCCCGACCAAGGCATGGCTCGTGCTCAATCGAAATGATACTAAGTGGAAGAAGTATTACGAGATCGCTTTTGCACGACGTCCTGCCGAGGAACTCTACGACCTGCGCAAGGACCCTTACCAGATGAGGAACGTGGCGGCCGAGCCCGGCTACAAGTCAGCCAGAGAAAGACTGGCATCCCAACTGATGAAGATCCTGACCGATGCGGGCGATCCTCGAGTCACCGGCGACCGGATGACCTTCGAACGCCCGCCCTTCACCAATCCGAATCCAAGGAGATAAACGCCAGGGACGCCAAGGGATTGAAACGCCAAGGACGCCAAGAACGCAAAGAGATTTTTGATTATCATTACCCGAGTCCCATCCACTGGAAGTTATCTCGGGCATCGATACCCAAAACCCCTCTGCGTTCTTGGCGTCCTTGGCGTTTAATCCCTGGCGTTTCTCACTTCTCCGGGAGGACGTCGGCGCCAGCGATCTTGAAGACGTAGGCGTGACGCGCCGGCGCATCCTCCGGTCCCAGGTCGGGCG
>CALBSU010000560.1 GCA_937967285.1 uncultured Acidobacteriota bacterium | reverse complement strand
GCGCAGCATCTGCATCGTCCTCTCGACATCCTCGAGCTTCGACGGTATGCCGGCCGAGAGCACCTTCGGGCCTTTCTCGGTCACCAGAACATCGTCCTCGATGCGGACGCCGATCCCCTTGTACTTCTCGAATGCCGGACGAACAGCTTTGATGAACCGCTCGTTCTCAGGCGTCTTCGGCAGGACGTCGAGGGCGTCGGGCCGGATGTAGATGCCGGGCTCGACCGTCAGCACCATCCCGGGCGCCAGAGGATTCGAGTAGTCTCCGACGTCGTGAACGTTCATGCCCAGCCAGTGGCTGGTTCCGTGCATGAACCACGTCCGGTATTCGTTGTTCTCCTTCGAGGTGATCAGTCCGAGTTTGAGCAGCCCCTCCTTGATCACCTCGACCGAACGGCCGTGAACCGAATCGGGCGTGATCTTCGGATCGCGGCGGGTATTGACCAGATTGCCGGGACGGACCGCCTTGATCGATTCCATCTGCGCATCGTAGACGATGCGGTAGATGTCAGCCTGTTCGCGGCTGAATTTACCGGCGATCGGCAGCGTCCGCGTGATGTCGGCCGTGTAGTGATCGTATTCCGCGGCGCAGTCCATCAGCAGCAGCGCTCCGTCATCGAGGCGATCCTGGCTGGTGATGTAATGGAGCGTCGTGGCGTTCGGACCGGCGCCGACGATGCAGGGATAGCCCCAGTTGTCGGCATTGCGGCGCCGGAAGGTGTATTCGAACTCGGCCTGAATTTCGTACTCGTACATCGCCGGAGCGGCCGCGGCGAAGACCCTGTGGAAGGCCTCGGCGGTGATGTCGACCGCATGCTGCATGAGCTTGAGTTCCCACGGAGACTTGATCAGCCGCAGTTCGGCGAAGATCGGATGCGCCGATTTGACCGTCAGCCCGGCTTTGGCTCCGGTGATCCGGCCGGCGAGTTCATGCTCCTGACGGTACTCGCGGAGGTCGCGCCCCGTCGGGATGAGCAGATGCAGTTCGCCGCTGTCCGCCCCGATCTTCTCGATCACGGTTCCGAAATCGGCCTTCCACTGCTCCTTCAGCGTTTCGGCGACGGGCTTTGTGTATCCGCCGAGGCTGATCGCCTGCTCGGCGCGCGGCGCAAGATATCCCAGGAACCCGTTCAGCATCCGGATATCCCATACCTCGTCGATTCCGCTGAGTTTGCGCCCCTCGTCGAAGCTCAGCATCCGCCCGTTCCACGTCTCGAACTGCGGATTGCGCTCGGGCATAAAGAGTATCTCGCGGGTCTTCTTCGCTCCCGGGAGCATGACCAGTACCACGCCCTGCTGGCGGATGCCCGTCAGGTAATAGAGGTTGTTCTCCTGCCGGTAATGGTAGTCGACATCGTTGGTGTAGATGCGCGGTTCGGCGCTGAGAAGAACCAGGACGCCGTTCTCGCCCAGCCGTTTGGCTGCCTCGGCCCGGCGGAAGCGCAGTTCCCTGAGCCACTCGGATTCCGAGATCTTCGGCGATGGCGGAGCGATCTTCCACATCTCCGCGACCGGATTAGATCCGGCCAGCGCGCTCACGCGGTCGAACGAAAAGAACAGCGAAACCAGGATCGCCGTCAGGATCGCCCCGGACAGCAGAGCCACCTCGAACTTTCTTGTTTTAACAGGCATGCAACACCTCTATGTCGAGTCTGAATCAGATCAGGGAATTCTCCCCCGGTCGGGGGAGCCTGCCGGTTTGCGGCGCTAAAGTAACTTGATCAGGAGCCACAACAATAACACGTGAAACGACCAGATCGTAAGCGCAAAAGGCAGCTGGAAGCGAATAACTCCGTATTCATCGCGCATGTTGAGCAGCGCGGCCGGGACGATATTGAAGTTTGCGGCCATGGGAGTCATCAGCGTGCCGCTCGATCCGGCGGTCAGGGTTATGATCGCGGCCATCGCCGGATTGACGCCGAAGGGTTTGATGATCAGGGGCACCAGAACGCCCGTCGCGATGACGGGAAAGGCCGCGAATGAGTTGCCCATGACGATCGTGAAGAAGGCCATCCCGAGACAGTTGGCCAGAACCAGAAGAAAGAGGTTGTCTCCGGGGATTACTCGCTGAATTCCGCCGGCAATCAGGTCCCCGACGCCGGCCGCGGTGAAGATGACGCCGAGCGAGGCGAGCAACTGAGGCAGGATATTGACCGATCCCATCGCCTCGTTGAGCCGGCGCCCCTCCGACATCATCATTCTGACGGCGCCGCCCGTCAGCCGCAGTCCGATCAGCATTCCGGATATGCCCCCGAAACCGAGCCCGACCAGCGCGCCGCGGTTGGCATCCATCCCAGCCAGACGGAAGATGCCCGCGAAAAGAAAGGTCACCAGCGGGATCGCCAGGACCGGCCAGAAGATGCGCTTCCCGATCGGGCTTCCCGAGACGGCTTCGTGATGATCGTGGTGCCCGCGGACGACTCTGCCCGCCCCGTCGAGCCCGACCATCGCCAGCACCAGCAGCCCGGTCAGCCAGTACGGCATCACTCCGCCGAAGACGAAGATGATCCCGAGGATCAGCCAGAAGAGTCCGCTTCCGATCCGCCGCGAATTCGAGCGGTCGGTGAAGGTCATCCACGCGAAGACCAGCAGCACCGCGCCGGTCAGCACGTAGACGGCTTCGAGCGTCAACAGTCTGCCGGCCAGATCGCCGAAGGAGACGAGCAGTGGAAGGTTCATGACTGCTCCTCCAGCCGGCGATCGAGCAGATTGAACTGGACGACCGCAAAAACGATCGAGGCGATGACGACCGGAGTGGTGTAGAGCACCAGATCCCAGACGCTGATCGTGAATCCCAATCCCTGCATTACGCCGTAGACCAGCAGGATACCTGCCTGAACGGGCGAGAGATTCTGACCGTAGAAGTTCCCGTAATTCTCCGCCGCCGCGTTGGAGGCCTTGATCCGCTCGACCGCCGTGTCCGGAACCTCTCCGCGTCGTGACTGCAGGGCCCCGAGCGACATCGGGAAGATGAGCGGGCGGACGAATGACGGATGGCCGTTGAGCCTGATGCCCAGCGCGCCGTGCAGCACGCGGAACAACTGATAGACGATCTGCAGCCGGCCGACCGTCGCCGCGCTGATCCGCCTGATCAGTCGCGCCGCCTCGCCCTGCAGCCCGAACTTCTCGGAAAGCCCGATCGCCGGCAGCGTAATAATGAAGAGCGTCATCAGACGGTTGTCGGCGAACGCCTTGCCCAGCATGTCGATCAGGCCGGTTTTGCCCGGCGAGGTGAGCAGCGGGATTCCGGCGAAGACGCCCTGGTCGGAGAAGAGCGGAATCCCCGCTCCCAGCCCCGTCACGAGCCCCGCCACGGCCACCACCATCGTCGTCCGCATCCTCAATGCCAGACCGATCACAACTATCAGTATGCCCGCCAGTTTGAAGAGATCCTGGATGTTCAAGC
>CALBSU010000559.1 GCA_937967285.1 uncultured Acidobacteriota bacterium | reverse complement strand
CACATCCGCTTCGTCGACGATTTCCCGATGACCGCCTCAGGGAAGATCCAGAAATTCAGGCTCAGGGAAGATCACGAAAAATCAGTAGAAATCAGTAGAAAGTAGAAAGTAGAAAGTAGAAAGTACGACACGAATTTAGTCATGTCGGGGTTCCAAAAGCACTTTCTACTTGTAACTGCTCAGCCCCCGTTGGCGGTTCAAGCCCGCGGAGCGGTTACAACTCATGTCTAATTCCTTCTTTCCTCCGAGGGTTGAGCAGTAGAAAGTAAAAAGAGTAGATGAATATTTGGGTATTCAAGGATAACCCGGATATTCATCTACTCTTTCTACTTTTTACTTTCTACTTTCTACTGATTTAAGCCGTTGCCGGATTACTTCCCGTAATCGGAGGCAGGATCGGTTTGAGAACCGGTTCCTTGTCCGCGGGTTTATCCGGATCGGTCTGCGGCTTATGCGACGGACCGTCATCATGGTCGAGCGGGAGGCCGGCCACGATGCGGCGGATCTGGACGGCGTCGAGCGTCTCGCGAGAGAGCAGCTCTTCGGCCAGATTTTTCAGGGCCTCGCGGTTTTCGATGATGATATTGCGGGCACGCTCGTACTGTTCGAGGACGATACGCTTGACCTCCTGATCGATCTTGATCGCGGTGTCTTCGCTGTAGTCCTGGTGCTGAGCGATTTCGCGTCCGAGGAAGATCTGCTCCTCCTTCTTGCCGAAGGTGAGCGGACCGAGGTTGGACATTCCGAATTCGCAGACCATGCGGCGCGCCAGCTCGGTCGCGCGTTCGATGTCGTTCGATGCGCCGGTCGTGATCTTGCCGAGGAAGATCTCTTCGGCGAGACGACCGCCCATGAGAATGGCGATCGAACCTTCGATGTATTCGAGCGAATGGGTGTAACGATCGCCTTCGGGCAACTGCTGGGTCAGGCCGAGCGCCATGCCGCGCGGGATGATCGTCACCTTGTGGACCGGATCGGCGTTCGGAACCTTGAGTCCGACGACGGTATGCCCGGCTTCGTGATATGCGGTGGTCCGCTTCTCGTCATCGGACATGACGGCGGAGCGGCGCTCGGAACCCATGAGCACCTTGTCCTTGGCCCACTCGAAGTCGTGCATGGCGACGACCTTCTTGTTGTAACGGGCGGCGTTGAGGGCCGCTTCGTTGACCAGATTGGCCAGGTCGGCGCCGGTGAATCCGGGCGTTCCGCGGGCGATGACGGAGATATCGACATCGTCGCCGAGCGGAATCTTGCGGGTATGAACCGAGAGGATGCCTTCGCGACCCTTGACATCGGGCCGGTTGACGATGACGCGACGGTCGAAGCGTCCCGGACGGAGGAGGGCCGGGTCGAGAACGTCGGGCCGGTTGGTCGAGGCGATCAGGATCACGCCGTCATTCGATTCGAAGCCGTCCATCTCGACCAGCAACTGGTTGAGAGTCTGTTCGCGCTCGTCGTGACCGCCGCCGAGTCCGGCGCCGCGATGGCGTCCGACCGCGTCGATCTCGTCGATGAAGATGATGCACGGAGCGTTCTTCTTGCCCTGCTCGAAGAGATCGCGAACCCGGCTGGCGCCGACTCCGACGAACATCTCGACGAAATCAGATCCCGAGATCGAAAAGAACGGAACGTTGGCCTCGCCGGCAATCGCGCGGGCGAGCAGCGTCTTTCCGGTGCCCGGAGGGCCCATCATCAGCACGCCCTTCGGAATCCGCCCGCCCAGCTTCTGGAACTTCTGCGGCTCTTTCAGGAACTCGATGATCTCCTGCAGTTCTTCCTTGGCCTCCTCGACGCCGGCGACATCCTTGAATGTCACCCGTTTCTGCTGGTTCGAGAGCAGCTTCGCGCGGCTCTTGCCGAAGGAGAGGGCTTTGTTGCCGCCCGACTGCATCTGCCGCAGCATGAAGATCCAGAAAGCGATGATCAGCAGGAACGGCGCGTACATGACCAGCATGTTCGCCCACATTCCGCTGCTCGACGACGGATCGAAATCGACCTTGACGCCGTTCTTCTTCATCGTTTCGGCCAGATCGCGCGCGACGAAATCGTTGCCGAGCTTTGTGCTGTAGTTCCTCTTGTCGGTCAGTTGACCGAAAATCTTCTCCCTTTCGATGGTTGCGGTCGCGACCTGCCTGGCCTCGATCTTCTCCACCAGATCCGAATACGAAAGCTGCTGCACCTGGTTGCCGCCAGGGTTATTGACGAAGCGATAGATCAGAATCGCGCCGACAATGATCAGGACCCAAAATATGACTTGTCTGATTGTCGAGTTCAAAACCATTTACCTCCGTTGAAGACCTCCCCATCATTCTAAATCGAAACAGCCAATAATGGTACAGGTCAGGCGCTATTTTTGCACCCGCTCGGATTACTGCGCCGGACGGGTCTCCGCAGCAGGGAGAGCGGTGATGATGATTGCCGGGCGCCCGTCGACGGCGGAGCACCCTTTCGCCGCCGGCAGCCCCGGCGCCCAGATGATCGAATCATCCGACGCCGTCACCACGGGATAAGTATCTCGGAGATGCAGGGGAATTTTATGGCGAATCATTAACGTTTTTAGCTTGATTCTGTGCCTCCCGCCGGCCGGAATATATGCATCGCCCGGCTTTCTGGCTCTGACGCGGACCGGTCCGGTAAAAGCTGCGGCATCCAGTATGACGTAATCCGCATCAGTTTTTTTCACATCATTAATATTAAATGTTTCGCCGCCGGCCATTGTGGAGAGTGTCAACTTGAAATCGCCGAAGGAGATCGGGACATTTTCGGTCAGGGCGACGGGTTCCGGCGGCGGCGCCTCGATCGATCGACGCAGGGTCAGCAGATCGAATTCCCGCATAACGATCCACCCGCCCGGCAGTTCGATCCGCCGGCCGCTCTTGCCGTGTTCGATAAGGCCTTCCACTGCTTCGAGATGCGCCGATTCAAGATGGGACCCGGTCTGTCCGAAGAGCCAGCTCCGGATAGCGCGGAGCCTGATGGCCGGGTGAACCTCGGTCAGAACGCTGACGGAGAGGCTCAGCCCCTCGATGCCGGGCAGTTCAGCGGCGAGACGGTCGAGGCAGTCCGAGTCGATGCGGGCGATTCGGGCCTCGCGCGCGAGCGTCCGGTCGATAGCCGGATTGAAGCTCCTGAGCAGCGGCATCAGCTCGTGTCGGACGCGGTTTCTGGTCAGATCGATGCTGAAATTCGAGCTGTCGGTGCGCCAGCCGAGTTCCCGCCGCGAGCAGTGGTCAATGACTTCGGCTCGCGAAATATCGAGCATCGGCCTGACGAGGCTGACTCGCGGGCCGAGCGGCCTGACAGCGTGGATGCCGCGCAGTCCGTGAATCCCCGTCCCGCGGATCAGTCGCATGAGCACTGTTTCGGCCTGATCGTCGCGGGTATGGGCCGTCATGACCAGATCGGCTCCGGACGACTCCGCGCAGCGACGGAGGAGATCGTAACGGAGCTCGCGCGCCGTCGCCTCGAGATTGCGTCCGTCCCGCAGCGCCGCGACATCGCTCCGTTCGACGCACAGTTCGACCCCCAGCATCTCAGCCAGGTCGCGAACGAACCGTTCGTCGCCGTCGGACTCTTCGGCGCGGAGCAGATGATTGAGATGGGCGGCGACGATCCTGATCCGCGGGTCCTGACGATCGCGCATTCTGACCAGCGCATCGAGCAGCGCGGTCGAGTCGGCGCCGCCGGAGACCGCGACCACAACGGTCCGGCCCGGGCCGATCTCGAAGCGTCTCAACGCCTTTCGCAATTTTTTCTCGAATGCGGTCTTCATCTGTCTCAAGCGGATCCGGATTGTCTGAGTCGTCGGGTGAAGTGATAATGGGTCGATGAAGCTGTCGATGCTGATCACGATCTGCATTCTGCTGGCGCCCGCCGGTCAGGCGGATCGCTACCGTGATCGAATCTCGTCCCGCTCGGATTTCGACAGCCTTTCCCGAACCTGGCGCGAGGGGCGGCTGAATGCCGTTCCGCACGTGATGTTCATCATCGACCGATCGGACGGTAATCGCGTCTACTACATCGACTCGAATCGCTATTCATTTCACCGCGAATTCGCCAATGCGAATTATCTCACGCTCGAGCGCGGCGAGGAATTTTTCCGGCGCAATTATCTCGAACCCAACCGGAGGTTCATTCTCGGCACGGTCGCCCGGCAACCGGTCACGGAGAAGTTCACATTCGAGTTCTGGGAGGGCGATCGGGCGACGCCTGAGATCATCGAGACGGCCTTCCGGCGGCTGAACGAGACGTTCTTCACGCGGATCATCTTCAAGCCGAACTCCGGGCAGCAAGGGGAAGCGCTCTCGCGCACGACCGGCGTCGAGGCCGCGCCGCCGCGCGACGGGTCGGCGGACTATCTGCCGTTCAATCTGGCTGAAGGCGTCGGAGTGCTGCGGATCATCGACCGCATGACGGAAGAGACGATCATCGACCGCAACGAGATCGTCATCTTCAAGGAGCCTCCGCTGACGCTGACGCCGCTCTCCGGCATCATCACGATCACGGGCTCGACGCCGCTCGCGCATGTCAACCTGCTGGCCAGAGGCTGGGGCATTCCGAATGCCTGCATCAGGGACGCCGACCGGCTCTTCGCACAGCTCGAGGGCAGATTCGTATTCTTCAGAACCGGCGAGGACGGGTATGTGCTGCGTCCCGCCGAGAGCGACGAGACGGCGGAATTCGGGCGGCGGCTGGCGGAGCGCTCCGACCTGCTGACTCCGGCGGCGGATCTCGAATTCAGGGAGATGACCGA
>CALBSU010000558.1 GCA_937967285.1 uncultured Acidobacteriota bacterium | reverse complement strand
CCCGCTTGACCTCGTCGATGTCGAAGCCGGCATCGCGCATCTTCTGGCCGAGGCATTCCAGCGACTCGCAGTTGTTCTCCTTCATCATCCTCAGCAGTTGCTGGTTGACCTGGGCATCGACATTGATCGAAAGATCCTTCGCCCGCTGAGCCAGCAACTGATTGTTGATCAGCTCATCGAGGATGCGGGGTTTCCATTCGGCGAACTTCTTCTCGAGTTCCTCGCCCTTGAGCCCCTGTTTCTTGAGCTCCTCCAGCACGTCGCGCTGAGCCGACTCAAAGGCCGAGCGCATGATGACGCCGGCATTGATGCGCGCGATGACCTCGTCGACCAGCGTCGCTTCGCCCTCCTGGGCGAATGCCGCGCCGGCGCACAAAAACATTATTCCCAGCAATATTATCGGTCTGAATGTGTTCATATTTGGTACTTCTCCTGGTGCTTCACGATCCCGCGGAATCGGTTCCTTCGATTCCAGAACGTTTCCGGTCGGGAGGGCTTGCGCTCCCGGCGCCTCACTGTGCTCCGAGGCGGCCGAGATAGTTGAATCCCAGCCTGTCCTTATGGATCCGGATGGCGGCTTTATCGAGCATGCCCTTCCTGAATGCGTCGAATTTCTGCTGGTTCTTCTCGCTGAGCAGCTTATCCTCGATCTCCTTGCGAACCTTCTCGAGCGGCAGCGGCTCGGCCCGCTGCTCGAGCTTGAAGATATGGAAACCGTAGTTCGACTTGATGACGCGGCTGATCGAACCGACCTTGAGCGGCGTGATCGCCTGTTCAAGCGTCGGAGGGAGCTGCTGCGGTTCGTAATAGATCAGGCCCCCGTTGGAAGCCATCGCGCCCTCGGAATGCTGTCTGGCGAGAACTCCGAAGTCGTCGGGCTTGGCCAGCGCCTGGCGATAGACCTTCTGGGCTTCGGCCTCGTCGTGCATTCTGATCTCGCGGACGTAGAAACCGTTGCGGCCCTGGTATCTGGAGCTCTGCGAAGCGTAGTAGGCTTCGATCTCCTGCGGAGTGACGGCTACATCCTTCACGACTTCAGACTGGTACTTCAGCATGAGCAGGTCGTTGAAGATCTCGATTCTGCGCTCGCTGCTCTCGAGAGTCGAGAGCGTCGTGTCGTCGCCCTCGGTTCCGCTGGTCTGATTGTGCTGAGCCTCGAGCGCTTTCCGGATCTCTTCGTCGGTGGGTTCGATCTTGTTTCTCAATGCCTCACGGACGATCAACTGGCGCTCGATGAACTTGTCGAGCAGGCTGCTCTTCTGCTGATCGATCGAGTCTTGCGCCTGGGCTCCCGGAACGTCGAAATCGGAGAGCCTGGATTTGATGAATCTTTCGAAGTCCGACAATCTCTCCGGCGTTCCGTTGATCTCGACTATGACCGGCGAATTCTGGTCTCCGCTGTTCGATTCCGACTGATTGTCCGATCGGCACCCGGCGATCAGCACAGCTATCATTATTAATGCGATAAACGCTTGTCTGGCAGTTCCCATAACCCTGGCGGACGGCTCTCTTCTTCTGTTCAGTTCTTAATATCCGGGACAAACACGAATTGTATTACGCGTCGCATCCGGCCCGCAAGACCCGCAGGGCGTGGCCGGGAATTCGATTTTTCTGGAAGTTTTCAAGATTTATGTTGATTCTCGGGCCGACCCGGTCTATTTTTACCGGGCCCCGCAGTAACTATCAAAAAGACATAATCAGCGCTTTGCCAGCGCGTTGCCCGCACAGGAACAATTCACCGGATCTCCCCCTTTTGGCCGATCGCATCTCACCCGATATCGGTAAGGCTCAATATATCTGTTTCGAGGAGACGCATAAATGATTGCAAGGAAAAGGGTTTTTCTGATGCTGACAGTTGCGTTGCTGCTGCTGGCCTGGCAGCGCGCGGAATCCGCGAGGTTCAACGGCAAGGGGCGGAAGGTGGATGCCTTTTCGACAGCGCCGTACAACGAGTATCTGAAATGGCGCAAGCATTATCTGCGGGGCAACGGAGACGAGATCCCGCATTACGCGCTGGCGACCGTCGCGCGGCGGAAGACTCAGACGACCGCCAACATGCAGATTGCCGCCTTCGGCGAGATGACCGGCGGTTACAGGCTCGAGGTGCAGCCGATCATCATCCAGAAGAATCCCGGAGGGCCCAGCCAGAGGCAACCGCTCGGGGTCTCCACTCTCTTCACCTTCGGGCTGGACAATGACGAACGGGGCAATGTCTCGCTGATTCAACCCTATCTGATCATCCCGCTCGAGCCGGGATCCAACGGGATCGAGATGAGATGGTCCTTCCGGGTCGAAAACGAGGTCGAGGACCGCGTCCTGACCATGATCCTGCCGCTCGAGATCCGGGACAGCGATCAGACCATCACCTACGGTTTCGTCGACGGCGACAAGCTCCAGGCGGCCAGAATCAAGGGAATGGAGAAGGGCATGTCGGCCGAGAGCTTCGACATGGGGCCGGGAACCTGCTACCCGGGCTGCAACTTCGTCTCGATCTTCGGCGGTCCCAACGGGTGCAACGTCTGGAAATGCTGCCTCGATAAATGGCCGATCACCGATCCGACGACCTGTGATATCTACTGCTGGAGCGAGTGCTGGACAGCTCCGAACTGATCTTTATCCACAGATTTTATCCACGAAGGAACACGAAGAGGCACA
>CALBSU010000557.1 GCA_937967285.1 uncultured Acidobacteriota bacterium | reverse complement strand
TCGGGTCGATCAGTTCCATTTCTCCGAATCCTTTCTTGATTGAATTCGGGGTGGCTTGAGAATTATACATTTTCCGCTGAAATTGAGACAATCTGATTGTCTGGAAAGCCGACCAGCTTTCTACTTTCTACTTTTTACTTTCTACTTTTTACTCTTTACTGACATGCGAAAACAGATCAATCAGACTGCGACGGGACTGAATATCGACGAGGTGCTGGGGGCGCTGCGCGAGGAACCGGAGGGGATTTCGGCGCGGGATCTGGCGGATGTGCTGTCGCTCAACCGGGCGGAGCAGAAGCAGTTGAAAGAGCTGCTCAACCGGTTGCAGGGGGTTGGCCTGTTGCGGCGGCATGGGCAGGATTTCCGATGGGCGGAGTCGCGGCGGGCGATGGTCGGGCGGATCAGGCAACGAAGAAAGAAGTCGATCAGGTTCATCCCGGATGACAGGGCGGAGCTGGCGCGGGGGCCGGTCAGGATTGCGCCTGAGGACATCAACGGGGCATTCGATGATGATCGGGTGGTGGTGAGTTTCTACCGCGGACCTCGGGACAGAGAGCGACAGGCAAAAGTCGAGATGGTTCTGAGCCGCGGCGAACTGAAGGTGATCGGCAGGTTGTATCACGGTTTCAGGCAATCCTGGGTCGAGTCGCTCGACGAAAAGTTTCCGTTCGATATCGACATCGACGAGAGGGATGCGGCCGATCTGGCCGAGGGCTGGATCGTCATGGTCCGGGTGAAGGGGTATCCGCGCGGGCAGCATAATGCCACCGGCAGGATCATCGATCGGCTGGGTGAGTCGAGCGATACGCCGGGAATGGACATCCAGATCGTGATTCACAAACATGATCTGCCGCACATCTTCCCGGCTGAGGTGAAGGCCGAGGCGGAAGCGGTTTCGCCCGTAGTGACGGATGAACAGCGCGCCGGACGGCTGGATCTGCGAGAAACACCGACGGTCACGATCGACGGCGAGACGGCGCGCGATTTCGATGACGCGATCAGCCTGAGCCGCCTCGAGAACGGCAATTTCAGTCTCGGAGTGCACATCGCGGATGTCAGCTACTACGTTCGCGAGGGAACGGCGCTGGATGCCGAAGCGAGGCTCCGCGGCACGTCCGTCTATTTTCCGGATCGGGCAATCCCGATGCTTCCGGAGCATCTGTCGAACGGGATCTGTTCGCTCAATCCGAAGGTCGACCGGCTGGCGATGTCGGCGTTGATGGAGGTCAATGCCGAGGGGCGCGTGGTCGATTACCAGTTGCGCGAGACCGTCATCCGGAGCGACGAACGGATGACCTACACCGACGTCAACCGGCTGCTCTCACATTCAGACCCGCAACTGGCGATGAGATATGCCGGACTGCTGGATCTGTTCAGGGCGATGGAGGATCTGGCGCGGATACTGATCGCGATGCGCCGCCGTCGCGGAGCGATCGACTTCAATCTGCCGGAATCGGTCTTCGAATTCGATGACGAGGGGCGCATTGCGGGGGTTCTGAAGGCTGACCGGAATATCGCTCACCGGATCATCGAGGAGTTCATGCTGCTGGCCAACGAAACGGTGGCGAGTCACATGACCGCGCTCCAGGTGCCGTCGCTGTACCGCATCCACGAAGAGCCGCAGCCGCAGCGGGTGATCGAATTTGCCGAGCTGGCGAGCGCGTATGGATACCGGTTTCCGGTCGAGGGCGTCAGCTCCTTCGATTACCAGAGATTGTCGAATCAGATCGAGGGCAAGCCGGAAGAGCGCGTGCTGGCCTATGCCATGCTGAGATCTCTGCAGAGGGCGAGATATGCCGCGGGCAATGTCGGGCATTTCGGCCTGGCGGCTCCGATCTACACTCATTTCACATCGCCGATCCGCCGGTATCCGGATCTGATCGTTCATCGAATTCTGAGGAAGCTGCTCAAGCGATCACTCCGGCTGGGATACGCCGTGGGAGAGCAGGTGCCGAAGGCTCCGCAGCCGATTCCGTTTGCCGAGCTGGAACTGATCGGCGAGGAGTCGAGCGACCGCGAGCGCGCCGCCGACGCGGCCGAGAAGGAGGTCGATGAGTGGCGCAAGGCGGTCTTTATGGCTGAACGGCTCGGCGAGGAGTTCGAGGGCATGATCGTCAACGTGCGCGATTTCGGATTCTTCGTCGAACTCGACGAATTTTTCATCGAAGGGCTGGTCGCGGTTGGAACGCTGATCGACGATTACTATCAGTTCGACGAACGGATCCACGCGCTGATCGGCCGGAGCCGGAAGAAACGGTACAGGCTCGGCGACCGTGTCCGGGTACGTGTCGACCGGGTCAACGTCGACAGGCATCTTGTCGATTTTTCCATTGTTTCCTGAATTGGAGCTCAAGTCATGAAGGCCTGCGTATTGAATGAGATCTCTCCGATCGAGGCGAATCCATTGAGATTGATCGACGTCCCGGACCCCGAGCCGGGACCGGGAGAGGTCAGAGTCCGTGTTCACGTCTGCGGAGTCTGCCGGACGGACCTGCACGTAGTCGAGGGTGAGCTGACATACAGGATCGTGCCGATCATTCCCGGGCATCAGGTGATCGGCAGAGTGGACGCTCTCGGAGATGGCGTGACGGAACTGAAGGTCGGCGATCGCGTCGGAGTTCCCTGGCTCAACCGGACCTGCGGCGAATGCGAATACTGCCGCGACGGCAAGGAGAACCTCTGCGAAAACGGCAGCTTCACGGGCTGGACGGTCAATGGCGGGTACGCTGAGATGCTCATCGCGCCGGCCGATTTCGTTTATCAGATACCCGAGTCCTTCACCGACATCGAGGCGGCGCCGCTGCTCTGCGCAGGGATCATCGGATTCCGCTCGCTGAGGCTTTCCGGCATCACGGGGCCGAGCCCCGGCAGGAGGCTCGGGCTGTACGGCTTCGGATCGTCGGCGCACGTGGCCATCCAGGTTGCGCGGCACTGGGGCGTCGAGGTCTACGCTTTTTCCCGCGACAAGCGCCATCAGGAGCTGGCGCTGGAGCTGGGCGCGGTCTGGGCCGGCGGAGGGACCGACCAGCCGCCGGTCAGGATGGACAGCCAGATCATCTTCGCACCGGCCGGCGAACTGGTCATCTCTGCGCTGCGGGCGCTCAGGAAAGGCGGGACGGTGGCCCTAGCGGGAATTCACATGAGCCTCATTCCGCCGATCGACTATCACCTGCTCTATCACGAACGGGTAATTCGTAGCGTGGCTAACAACACCCGCGAGGACGGGCGCGATTTCCTGCGCGTTGCCGCCGAGATCCCGATCCGCACGCAGACACAGGTCTTCGATCTGAGCGAGACAAATGCCGCGCTGAACGCCCTCAAGAACGATGCGATCAAGGGAGCGGCCGTCATCGAGGTAAGCCGCTAGTGATCGCCGAATACCTGGAACGAAAGTTTTTTAGATTTTGACGCCAAGCCGCCAAGATAGCCAAGATGGAATTAAGGAGGGAATTGCTCCTGTCTCCTCCAGCTTGGCTATCTTGGCGACTTGGCGTCGAAAAGTCCTAAAATATTCAGTATTCAGAGTACAGATTGTAGATGAAGTGGAGGCGGCGGCCGGAATCGAACCGGCGATCGAGGTTTTGCAGACCTCTGCCTTGCCACTTGGCTACGCCGCCTCGAAACTCAGCGCCCCGCCTTCTCCCTGCTGGCGATCTCGTGCCAGGGGGCGTGATAGACGCGCTCACCCGCCTCGATTCTCACCTTGAGATAGTTGCGCTTCGTCGGCAGCGGACAGGTCGCATATGCCGTGAACGCGCAGGGCGGATTGATTGCCCGGTTGAAGTCGAGAACGACCTTGCCATCACGCGGAGCGTCGGCGTAAAGAAATCGTCCGGGTTTGTAGGTCTCCCCGCCGCTCGTCCCGTCCCGAAAGATGAAGAAGAGTCGTCCCTTGCCCGTGGTCACGGGTTCGAGCGAGTGCTCTTCCCCGCCGAGTCGAAAGACCACATACCCGGGACTCTGCATCTTTTCGACATCTCCGATGATATTGACCACGCTGACTTCGCGCGGAGAATCATAGGGAATGAAGTCGCCCGCGATCCTGTAATCGGGATCGACGTCGAACCAGTCGAGGCGGGTGAAGAGTTTCCGCGCCGGGCTGTTCTTGTCCTTGAGCCTGATGCCGTGTCTCGCTCCGCGTTTGATCAGGTGCAGGCTCAGGTCGCCGATGACTACCGGCGCCGGGTCCTCCCCGGCATCAGAGATCATTTGGACCTCGCGGGCAGCGCCATCACGGTACGTCGCCGTGACGCCGTCGAAGGACCGAAAGACTGCCCGTTGATCGTGAAAGACGATCTCTCCCGCCGACTCGGGCGCCGAACCGGCCGGCAGGCGGACATCTCTTCCGGGTGCCGCGCCGACTGTGTTGATGCCCTCCCTGAGCCAGAAGAGCCCGGAGACGGTCAGCCATCCGTCATCGGCCCTGAGCTGCGCTTCGCGCTCCGCGCGCCAGGATGCGACCTCAGCTTCGTAATCCGTCCCGGCGCTGATCAACTGGCCGATGAGCAGCGCAATGATCACAATTCGGACCGCAGGAAATGCATTTCGTAAAGTTTGAATCAATTTTCTCATGTCTGTCCTCCCTCCTTCTGATCCTATTTTTTCGCGCTCTCCGCGACGCCTTCAGCCCTGCCGGCCTCGATCGCTTCGGGAACGGCTTCGAGCCTGCCGGTTCTGACGTTGTAGATGTACCCGTAGATGGGAATGTCGCGCGGAACGAGCGGATGATTTCTGATCCGCAGGACGTCCTCCACCACGCTCTTCGCATTGTCCGAGAAGGTCAGCCAGTTGATGAATCTGCCTTCGGTCGAACCGGGCCCCCGGCCGACGTCGCGCCATCCGGATTGATCGAGCCGTGCGGTTTCGAGGCTCCGTTCGAGCAGGCCGCCGATAATCTCGTTTGTGAATGTCTCCATGCCGCAATCAGTGTGATGAATGACGAACCATTCGCGCGTTCCAAGCAGTTTGTACGAGATGATCAGCGAGCGGATCGCATCGTCGCTCGCCCGTCCGCCGGCATTGCGAATGACGTGCGCATCGCCTTCCGCCAGCCCGGCATAAGCGGCCGGGTCGAGCCGCGCATCCATGCAGGTCAGGATCGCGAACCTTCTGGCAGGAGGTATCTGAAGATCAGCCCTGTCTCCGAATGTTGCGCTGTATTTTTCGTTGGCCTTGAGTACTTCGTCGTGAATTCTGCTCATGTGCTTCTCCCATGTCGCTGCCGCAGACCGACGCGATCCGGCGCAGACGGAGCAGCCTCCAGCCATGCGATACAAATCGGTCGCATCAGGATCAAACGCAGCGACGAATACACTCGTCCGTGCAGTTGATTATCGAATTGAGATTACGATGGGATTTTCATCGGCCGGAGAGGCCGCGAACTAGCAGCAACAACAGCAGCAACAAGAGCAGGAGAAGAGGCGGGAAGCGGAAGGAATAACTGAGATGGATGACCGGTCGTCCTGTCGATGCAGGCCGAGCCCGGAAAAGACCGAACGCTGCAATTTATGGTTCAAACTCATTTCGAGCCCTTTCACTGTCTGATTTTGTGAATGTAACCGTACTCAAAGTCACGGTCACAGATTATGGGGGAGGGTTATACACGCTGATGAGCGGGCTGTCAACAAAATAATGGCGCGCACGGTGCGCACGCGCCTCGCGTGCGGCTGCTCGATCATTCGAGGAGACGCGGTTGATTTCGGACGCGCCACGCATGCGTCTGCTCGATCATTCGAGGAGACGCGGTTGATTTCGCACGCGCCACGCGTGCGTCTGCTCGATCATTCGAGGAGACGCGGTTGATTTCGCACGCGGGGCGCGTGCGCACCTTCATTGAGCTCATCGTGAATACGATCGATCGCGATTTTGACGGCCTGATCCGCCGGGAGGTCCTCGGACTGTTTCGTCCTGCGATCGTAGAACTCGACCTTGCCCTCCTTGAGCTTCTTCGGTCCGATGCGGAGCTGGAAGGGGAAGCCGACGAGATCGGCGTCGTTGAGTTTGACTCCGGCGCGTTCGTCGCGATCGTCGTAGAGGACCTCGATCCCGGCCTCGTGAAGTTCACTGTAGATCCTGTCGCCGACGGCCTTCAGCTCGGCATCCCTGACATTGAGCGGTGTGACGACGATCTGGAACGGCGCGATGGTGATCGGGAAGATGATGCCCGCGTCGTCATTGTGCATCTCGATCGCGGCGGCGAGGATGCGTTCGACGCCGATGCCGTAGCAACCCATGATGACCGGGACTTCCTTGCCGTCCGAATTGAGAACGCGCGCGCCCATCGAGTTACTGTACTTGGTTCCGAGCTTGAAGATATGCCCGACCTCGAGCGCCTTGCCGACCTGGAGTTTGCCTGAATCGCAGTTGGGGCAGCTCTCGCCTTCCGCAACCGAACGGATATCGGCCCATTTCGTGACTTTGATATCGCGCTCGACGCTGACGCCGCGCAGGTGGTGATCGTCCTCGTTGGCGCCGGTGGTCATGTTGACCCGCCCGCGGAGCGCTTCGTCGGCGATCACCCATGCTTTGCTGAAGCCGACCGCTCCGAGACTGCCGGCATTGGCGCCCATCAGTTCGAGGATCTCCTCGGCGTGCGCCGGGCGGATCGCAGTCTGCTCCCAGCCATCGGTGTTGACGAGGCCGGCGATCGCATTTGCCAGCTTGACTTCATTGAGCGGATGATCGCCTCTCAGGAGCGCGAGAAACGGCGTCGACCTGGCGTCATTCCCCTTCTCCGCCACCGAAACGTAGATCAGAGTCTTGATCTGACGGTCGGCCGCGGCGCCGCCGGGAAAGGTCACCAGATCGTCGATCGTGCGAACGCCGGGCGTCGGGAACTTCTCGGGCGCGGACGCGGCAGCTCCGTCGTCGATCGCCGGGATGCGGGATTTGGCCTTCTCCACGTTTGCAGCGTAATCGCACTCGTGACAGCTTGCGACCAGATCCTCGCCCGCATTGGTGTAGACCATGAACTCGTTGGATGCCGATCCGCCCATCGCGCCGGTGTCGGCCTCGACGATGACGTATTCGAGCCCGCAGCGCGAGAAGATCCGGCAGTATGCGTGGCGCTGGTCGTCGAACGATTTGTCCAGCCCGGCCTGATCGATATCGAACGAATAGGCGTCCTTCATCGTAAACTGGCGGACGCGAAGCAGCCCCGATTTCGGCCTCGGTTCGTCGCGGAACTTGCTCTGAATCTGATACCAGACCTGCGGCAACTGCTTGTATGAACGCAGCTCGTGGCGGGCGATGTCGGTCATGACCTCCTCGTGAGTCATGCCGAGACAGTAATCGCCGCCCTTGCGGTCCTTGAGCCTGAACATGTTGTCGCCCATGATCGACCAGCGGCCGCTCTCCTGCCAGTACTCGGCCGGATGGATCGCTGGCAGGTAGAACTCCTGAGCGCCGACCGCATTCATCTCCTCGCGGATGATGTTCGAAATCTTGAGCACGGAACGCTGCGCCAGCGGCAGATAGGAGTATATGCCCGCGCCAAGTTGACGAATCAGGCCGGCGCGCAGCAGCAGCTTGTGGCTGACAACTTCGGCGTCAGCAGGCTCTTCGCGCAATGTGGGAATGAAATAGTTTGACCAGTGCATATCGGTAAATAAGTAGAAAGTAGAAAGTAAAAAGTAGAAAGAAAACCGGGTTTCTCAATACTTACTGTTTTTCGGCGATAGCGATCAGCGAGAGTCCGAACGGCGGGCCGATCAGTCGTTCTAGCTTGAGCAGCGGGACGAGCTGGTTCGCGAGATTGGCCTGTCCGGCCGGCAGATAATCGCGCTTGAGCCATCGCCCGTTGATCAGCCACGGCAGCGTCGCCAGCATGCTGAAGAACTTCATCTCGACGATCCTGAACCCGGCGCGCTGCAGCCTGTCGCTCAGCTCCCGTCGCTCGTATCTGCGATAGTGTCCGACCGCGCGATCGAACTCGCCGTACAGGAAGCGGTGAGCGGGAACGAGCAGGGCCAGCGATCCGCCGTCGACGAGGACATCTCGCATCTGCTCGAGCGCGAAGAGATCGTCCTCGACGTGTTCGAGCACGTTCAGACAGACGACCGTATCGAACGGGTCCGCAAGGTATTCAGCAGGGGCAGGGGCAGTCAGATCGAACTTCCCGACGCTGACGTTCGGTTGTCCGGAGAACGTATTTTCGAGCAGGCTGCGATAAGAGGGGACCACGTCGGTGGCGACCACTTCGCGTCCGCCGGCGCTCAGAAAATGAGTGATGTTGCCGGTGCCGGAACCGATCTCGATGACACGACTACCCACCGCGCGAGCGATCTGTTCGTAGATCCAATGATTGTATCGGTCGAGCTCCGCGAGCTGGTGCAGCGTCGCGGTCAGCGCCAGGTATTCTTGAGCCATAAAAGCAGCTATTTTAGCCGTCACTGCTCCCGCGGCGCAAGCGGGGCTATCGTTTCGAGGGTTCTTTTTCAG
>CALBSU010000556.1 GCA_937967285.1 uncultured Acidobacteriota bacterium | reverse complement strand
AGTAAAAAGTAGAAAGTATGAACAACGAAGGCTGAAAGAACTCAGGTGGTGAAGCACCCTTTTTACTTTCTACTTTCTACTTTCTACTGATTTAGGAGAGGCAAAAAGACATGGCAAGATTCGACAGAGACAATGACGACAGGGGATCGAGGCCGGCCAGGACGGGTCGGTCGGGTGGCGGACGGCGTCGCCGGACATCGAGGCTGACGGCTGAGAAGATCGACTACATCGACTACAAGGACGTCAAGCTGCTGCAGGCCTTCATCGCCGAGAACGGCAAGATCATGCCGCGGCGTCTGACGGGCGTCACCGCGTGGCAGCAGAGGAAGCTGACCGAGGCGATCAAGCGCGCACGGAACATCGCGCTGCTGCCCTACACCAAATATTAAGCTCGTCTTTGCTCCCGCGGGAGCGAAGTGAGAGGAGAGAAATATCATGGCAATGATGGAACTGTTGCTGAAAGAAGATGTCGACAATCTCGGGGCGCGGGGCGAGCTGGTCAAGGTCAAGGCCGGGTATGGCCGGAACTATCTGCTTCCGCGCGGGCTGGCGATTCAGGCCACGCCGTCCAATATCAAGCAGATCGAGATGCAGCGCCGCGCGCTGCTCAAGCGTGAGGCTGCCGAGCGCGAGACGGCTGAGCAGCAGGCGGCTCTGCTCCGCGAGGTGGTGCTCGAATTCGCCCGCAAGGTGGGCGAGCACGGGCTGCTCTACGGCTCGGTCACCTCGATGGACGTGCATGAGGCCCTGGTGGCGAAGGGCTACGAGCTCGATCGTCGCAGGGTGATGCTCAAGGATCCGATCAAGGAGATCGGCGAGTACGATGTGCCGGTCAAGCTGCACCGCGAGGTGGCGGCCGACATCAAGGTCATCGTCAAAAGCGAAGAGGTCGAAGCCTGATCGAGGCCGGCGAAGTCCGGCCGGAAAATTATTTCTTCTCTGGAATCAAGCCGATCCGGGGAGAAGCGCGCCGTTGTCTTGACGCGGTGTCGCGGTCGGTTAAGATGGAAGCGGAGTGATGAGCAATATCGCTCGTCACTCCGCTCTTTTTCTCTTCCGGATCATCATTCAGAACAAGACCCTGAGAATGGAAAAGCAAGGCCTCCGAAAACAGACGCGCAAAATGGGGCAGGAAGACATCACGCTCGAGAAGGCTCTGCCGGGAAACATCGAGGCCGAGCGTCTGATCCTGGGAGTGATCCTGCTCGACAACTCGACGATCAACCAGGTCATCGAGCGGCTCAAGCCGGAGGACTTTTTCCTTACATCGCATCAGCGCATCTTCGAGCGGATGATCGGGATCTACGAACAGGGGCGGGCGATCGATCCGGTGACGCTGCAGGAGGAGCTGCGTCGGGCGGGCGAGCTTGAGATCGTCGGCGGCCCGGCCTACATCGCATCGCTCTTCGACGGCGTCCCCAAATTCTCGAATCTCGAAAACTACACCGGGATCGTCAAAGGCAAGTCGACGCTGCGGCGACTGATCCGGGCCGCGCATCACATCATGGCCAAGGCGTTCGACGACGAGGACGAGCCGGAGGATGTGCTGGACGAGGCGGAGCGCGTCATCCTTTCGATCGCCGAGGACCGGATCAAGCAGGGCTTCGTACACATTCGCGAAGTCGCCGAGAAGCAGCTCCATGTGATCGAGGAGATCGTCGGCCGCGAACAGCTGGTGACGGGCATTCCGACGGGGTTCCAGGAACTCGACTACATGACCTCCGGGATGCAGCGGGGCGATCTGGTGATCATCGCGGCCCGCCCGTCGATGGGGAAGACGGCTTTCAGCCTCAATATCGCGCAGAACGCGGCGCTTCACCGGCTGCATGACGGTCGCCGGGCGGTGGTCGGGGTCTTTTCGCTTGAAATGAGCAAGGAGCAGCTCGTCCAGCGTCTGATCTGTTCGCAGGCGAGGATCGACGCGCACCGGCTGCGGACGGGGATGCTCAACAAGGACGACTGGCGCCGGCTGGCGGTCGGTGTGGGAGAGCTCTCCGAGGCAAATATCTTTCTGGATGATACGCCGGGCATCACCGTACTGGAGATGCGCGCCAAGGCGCGCCGTCTGCGCAACGAACAGAAGGGGCTCGACCTGCTGATCGTCGATTACCTCCAGCTGATGAGCGGGCGCGGGCGCACCGAATCGCGCCAGCAGGAAGTGTCTCAGATATCCCGCGAACTGAAGATACTGGCCAAGGAGCTCGACGTGCCGCTGATCGCGCTCTCGCAGCTTTCGCGCGCGCCCGAGACGCGCACCGGGCAGCATCGCCCGCAGCTCTCCGACCTGCGCGAGTCGGGCTCGATCGAACAGGACGCCGACGTGGTCATGTTCATCTATCGCGAAGAGGTCTATAAACCTGAAACCGAGAATCAGAACATCGCCGAGATCATCATCGGCAAGCAGCGAAACGGTCCGATCGGCACGGTCGAGCTGGTCTTCCTCAAACAACTGACGCGATTCGAGGACAAGTTCAGGGACAGTTGAGATGAATCCTGACATTCCGCGGCGTCCGACCTGGGCCGAGATCTCGCTCCCGGCGCTGAAATCCAATTACAGGAAGCTCAAAAGCGCGCTCAGGCCGGGAACGGGCCTCATGGCGGTAGTCAAGGCGGACGCATACGGCCACGGCGCCGCGGAGTGCGCGGCGGCGCTCGAATCTGAGGGCGCAGACTGGTTCGGGGTCGCGCTGATCGAGGAGGGCGTGGCGCTCAGGCGTTCCGGCATCCGCACGCCGATCTTCTGTCTCGGCGGATTCTGGAGCGGACAGGCCGATGTGGTGATCGCTCACGATCTGACGCCGGCGATCTTCCGTTTCGATGCGGCGGAAGAGCTGAACGCACGAGCAGTCGCCGCCGGCGTCGTCCACCCTTTTCACCTGAAGGTCGATACAGGGATGGGCAGGCTCGGAGTGCCTTTCGTCGATGTGGCGGATTTCGCACGCGAGCTCAAAAGATTCGCCGGGCTGAGAATGGATGGGCTGCTGACGCACTTCGCCGATGCGGACGGCGGAGATCCGGCCTACACGCGCGAGCAGGTGGTCAGATTCGAGGCTGCCGGAGAGATCCTGTCCGGGCTCGGGTTTTCGCCGAAATGGAAACATCTGGCCAACAGCGCGGGACTTCACGCATACCCCGAAGCTCACGGCAATCTGGCGCGAGCCGGCGCGACGCTCTACGGGCTGACACGCGATGTTCTTGCCCCGGGGAGCGACTCGCACGGCCTTTCGCCCGCCCTCTCGCTGCGATCGAGGGTCATCCAGCTCAAGACGGTTCCGGCGGGAACGCCCCTCGGTTACGGGCGGACCTTCGTTACGGCGCATGAGAGCCGGATCGGGACGATCCCGGCCGGATACGCCGACGGATTTCGGCGCGCCTTCTCGAACAACGGACAGGTCATCGTCCGCGGCGGGCTCGCCCCGGTCGTCGGACGCGTCAGCATGGACCTGACGATCATC
>CALBSU010000555.1 GCA_937967285.1 uncultured Acidobacteriota bacterium | reverse complement strand
TTGTGAATTCTTGTGCTAATTATATCCGCTTAACTAGCCGACAGAAATTTACCTAAACAGCATTACCGAACGGGAAAACTCTGGCGGAGAGACGGGACGAGAGGAGAGGCGGAATCTGCCGTGATGAATGAAATGACAGTACTGGCGCTGGCCGGCAGCGTGCTGAGCATCGACGGATCGTTCTTATTCATATTCTTTTCAATTATCTTATTAATATTCATACTCAATCACACGCTCTTCAAGCCGATCAACCGGATCCTGGACGAGCGCGAGCGGCTGGGTGCGGGTCGGATCGTCGAGGCGAAGCAGATGCTGGCGCAGTATGATGAGCGGCTGGCGAAGTACGAGGATCAGATTCGTGCGGCGCGGGCTGAGGCGTATCAGCATCTGGAGGCGCAGCGCAAGGAGTCGCTGGCCGATCGTCAGGAGATGGTTGCGAAGGTGAAGGCTGAGACCGCGGCGCAGGTTCAGGCGGCGAGGGGCGAGATCGACAAGCAGGTCGAGAGCGCGAAGCAGAACCTCGAGAACGAAGCCCGGGCGATGGCGTCGACGATCTCGTCGCAGATTCTGAGAAGGCCTGTCGGCACGGGAGGGAACTGATATGAAGCTGGCGTGTCGATTCGAGAATCGCAATTTTTCATTCGTCCTGATACCCATGATGCTGACTGAATTCGGACCGCTATTTCTGTTGAGCGGCGGGGTGCATCCGGCGATCGCCAAGGCGGTCAATCTGGTGCTCTTCCTGGGCGTGCTCTATTACCTGCTGCGCAAGCCGATCAAAGGGTTCTTCGAGGCGCGGCTGGCGGATGTGCGCAAGACGCTCGAGCGCGCGGCGCGCGACAAGGACGAGGCGACGCAGAAGATGGCCGAGCTCGACGCTCGCCTGAACCGGCTGGATGCGGACATCGCGGGGATCAAGGCTCAGGCGGAGCGCGAATCGGTGGCCGAGCGTGAGCGGATTCAGGTCGAGACGCAGCGCGAGATGGAGAAGGTGCGGGCGACGGCCGTGCGCGAGATCGACGCGGCGCGTCAGATCGCTCTGGCGGACCTGAAGGAGTTCACGGCGAACAAGTCGGTCGAACTGGCCGAGCAGATCATCCGGCGCGAGCTGACTCCGGAAGACGACAGGAACCTGGTCCAGCGAGCCGGACAGGAGATGGGGAAGGCCGGCTGATCCGGCCCTCAATTTCAGATGGAAGGCGGCGCCCGCGGGCGCTGCACTAAACGGAAGAATCGAAATATGAGTGTGACAACGATCGCCAATCGTTACGCCAGAGCGCTGGCGGATGTCATCATCGAGCGGGGCGAGACGAACGAGGTCATCAGCGAGCTGAACGGTTTCGCGCAGATGATGGACGGGCACGAGCAGTTGAAGGCCGTCTTCGCCAGTCCGGTGCTGCCTCTCGATCGGAAGCGGGCGGTTCTCGGGGAGCTGCTCTCGCGGCTCAACCTGCGCCAGACGAGCAGCAATTTTCTGCAGCTTCTGTTGAGTTATTCGAGGCTGCACAATCTGGATCAGATGCTCAGGGCGCTCTCGCGGGAGATCGATGCGCGGACCAACAACGTCTTCGCTGAGGTCACGACGGCGCGCGCGATCAGCGAGCAGGAGCAGGCGGCGCTCCGGGACAGGCTCAAGGCGGCGACCGGCAAGGAGGTGCGGATGCAGTTTCGCACCGACCCTGAGATCATCGGCGGCGTCGTGACGCGCATCGGCAGTACGGTTTATGACGGTTCGATCCGGACCCAGCTGGCGCAGATGAAACAGAGATTGATCAATTCATAAGGTGGAGCAATTATGGCAGAAGACATCAGAGCGGACGAGATCAGTAAAATCATCCGGCAGCAGATCGAGAATTTCGATGCCGGCGTGACTGTGGCCGAGGTCGGGACGGTGATCAAGGTCGGCGACGGAATCGCGACGATCCACGGTCTCGAGAAGGTCATGGCGGGCGAGCTGCTGGAGTTCGAGAAGGGCGCATCCGGACTGGCGCTCAACCTCGAGGAGGACAAGGTCGGCGCGGTGCTGCTCGGCGATTACGAAGCGATCAAGGAAGGCGACGTGGTCAAGCGGACGAAGCGCATCATCGAGGTGCCGGCGGGAGAGGCGATGCTCGGACGCGTGGTCAATGCGCTCGGACATCCGGCGGACGGCAAGGGGCCGATCGTGACCAGCGAGTTCATGACGATCGAGCGCATCGCGCCCGGAATCGTCGACCGCCAGCCGGTCAAGGAGCCGCTCCAGACGGGTCTCAAGGCCATCGACTCGATGGTGCCGATCGGACGCGGACAGCGCGAACTGATCATCGGCGACCGCCAGACGGGTAAGACGGCCGTCGCGCTCGATACGATCATCAATCAGAAGGGCAAGGATGTCGTCTGCGTTTACGTCGCGATCGGCCAGAAGGCCTCGACCGTCGCCCAGGTTCAGGCGACGCTCGAACGCTACGACGCGATGAGCTACACCATCATCGTCGCCGCCACGGCGTCGGAGCCGGCGGCGATGCAGTTCCTCGCGCCTTACGCCGGATGCTCGATCGGCGAGTACTTCATGGATCGCGGCAAGGCGGTGCTCTGCATCTACGACGACCTTTCGAAGCACGCGGCGGCCTACCGCGAGATCAGTCTGCTGCTGCGTCGTCCGCCGGGACGCGAGGCGTATCCGGGAGACGTTTTCTATCTGCATTCGCGCCTGCTCGAGCGGGCCGCCAAGTACAGCGATGCGCGCGGCGGAGGTTCTCTGACGGCGCTGCCCGTGATCGAGACCCAGGCCGGCGACATCTCGGCCTACATCCCGACCAACGTCATTTCGATCACCGACGGGCAGATCTTCCTCGAGTCCGACCTCTTCAACGCCGGCATCCGGCCGGCGATCAACGTCGGAAACTCGGTCAGCCGCGTCGGCGGAAACGCGCAGATCAAGGCGATGAAGCAGGTTGCCGGTACATTGCGTCTGGAACTGGCGCAGTTCCGCGAGCTGGCGGCCTTCGCCCAGTTCGGATCCGACCTCGATGCCGCGACGCAGCGTCAGCTCGCCCGCGGTCAGCGTCTGACTGAGATCCTCAAGCAGGACCAGTACCAGCCGCTCGACGTCGAGAAGCAGGTGGTCATCATCTGGGCGGCGTCCAACGGTTACGTCGACGACATCGATGTCAGCGACGTGAGGGGCTTCGAGGCCGAACTGCTCAAGTATCTGGACACTGCCGGGACGAGCCTGCTGGCTGCGATCCGCGAGAAGAAGTCGATCGACGACGACATCAAGGGGCAGCTCCGCTCGACGCTCGACGAGTTCAAGAAGCGATATGGCGCGATGTCGAAGGGAGCGCGGGCCTGATTCGCCTGACGGGATTGGAATATGCCTAACTTACAAGATCTGAGACGGCGCGTCCGCGCGGTCAAGAACATGCGGCAGATCACCAAGGCCATGAAGATGGTCTCGGCGGCCCGTCTGCGGCGTGCGCAGGAGCGGGTCACGGCGGCGCGTCCCTACACGACCAAGATGATGCAGATCCTCGGCAATGCCGCCGGCCGCGCGCCGGAGTATTCCGATCCGCTGCTCAACGGCCATACGCGCGAGACCCAGACCGAAAGCATTCTGCTGGTGCTCGTGACGGCCGACAAGGGACTCTGCGGCGCATTCAATACCAATCTGATCAAGGCCGCGCAGGACTTTCTCAGAAAGAACGAGCACAACCGCGTCGAGCTGGTGCTGATCGGGCGAAAGGGCTTCGATTTCTTCCGCCGCCGGGCCGTGGCGATTCGACGCGAGCACCTCAACATCACCGGAACCGGCAAGGTCGATACCCGGAACGTGATCGACATCACCAGCCAGCTGATCGCCGATTTTCTGTCGGAAGAGAAGCCGGTCGACACCATCTATCTGGTCTACAACGAATTCAAATCGGCGCTCTCGCAGCGTCCGGTCATCGAACGCCTGCTCCCGATCGGAAGCGTCGATGACGGTTCGGAAGAGTCCTCGGATGTGGTGGATTACCTCTACGAGCAGTCGCCGGCAGAGATCTACGGTCAGCTTCTTCCCAAGCTGGTCGAGAATCAGATCTATCACGCGCTGCTCGAATCCGTGGCCTCGGAACTCGGCGCGCGAATGACCGCCATGGATTCGGCTTCCAAAAACGCATCGGAAGTGATCGACAGGCTGACGCTCAACATGAACCGCGTCCGCCAGGCCGCGATCACACGCGAGATCATCGAGGTGGTCAGCGGGGCCGAGGCGCTCTGATAGTTACTTGAGCGGTTACGGCAAAGGCACAGCACCGGGTACAGCACCGGGAGCGATAGCGACCGGGCCCGGGCTGCCCTGATCCGGCACATTCAATGTTGTTAAAATGCAAATATTGGGCGCCTCCTTTGATCTGGATGGCGCTCATTTTCTATTTCTCGACCGACGCCATGTCGAGCGAGAACACGGGATCGTATCTCGAACTTATCCTCGGATCGCTCGGCATCCGGCTCTCGCCCGAGACTCTCAATCAAATTCATTTCGCGATCCGCAAAGCCGCGCATTTCACCGAATACGGGATCCTCTCGGCGCTGCTGTATCGAGCTTTCCGCGGCGGGCGAGGCTCGATCTGGCGCGGGGGCTGGGCGCTTTCGACCGCGCTGGTGCTGGCGGTCTACGCTCTGCTCGACGAGTTTCATCAGACCTTCACCGCAACGCGCAGCGGATCGATCTACGACAGCGCGATAGATTTCGCCGGAGGCCTGACGGCGCTGCTGCTGATACGGCTCTATTCATTGAAGAAGAAGGATTGATCTCAGGCGGCGGCGGATTCGATGTGGAGAGACTGGACGGGTGAGGTGATGATTCGCTGGCCGGAAGCGCAGATCTCGATGTGGAGCCCGATTCCGAGCCAGCCCATCTTGAGCATGCACCCGCCGAAGGTCGATCCGCTGACCGTCGCCTCGACCGGTTCGGAAAAATAGCGGCCTCCCTGGACCAGCGCCTTGCCCGATTCGGGTTCGATCAGGAAGATATAGTAGTCGTTGTTCATCGTCCGCGCACAGACCGTATCGAACGGCTCGAGCGTCCGCAACGCAACCCCGCCGAGCGCATTGCTCAGCTCGGTGAAGCCGTCGAGGGAACAGAATCGCGGTATGTTATGCAAATCGAACTCCTGCCGTCGTATCCTTAGCAGAGGCATTTGCCCGTGCCTGAGGGAAGGCGGGGCGCAACAACACCCCTTTTGTAACGCATCGAAATGGCATCGTCAAGCGGCATTTCCGTTTCATAAACGTTCCCGGTTTCGATCAGCCATGCAATAATTCCGAAGGCTGATTTAGAATGGAAAACCATTCGGAGGAACTGGCGTCTGATGGCGATAAATGATCAGAAAGGGAGAGAAAACAGGCCGGTAGTGGGGCTTGCGCTCGGTGGCGGAATGGCCCGGGGGTGCGCTCATGTCGGCGTGCTGCGGGTGTTCGAACGACACGGGATTCCGATCGACCTGATCGCCGGAACCAGCGTCGGGTCTCTCATCGGCGGAGCGTATGCCTCCGGCCTGAATCCGGATCAGATCGAAAAACTCGCTCTTTCGATCGAATGGAGCGACCTCGGACGGGTGACCATCTCGAAACTCGGCTTTTACGACAGCCGCCGGACGGAGGATTACGTCCATCGCAACTTTCCCGTCTCGGCATTCGAGAAGACCCGGCTGCCGTTCGGCGCCGTCTCCTGCGACATACAGACTGGAAAAATGGTCGTTTTCACCGAAGGCGACATGGGACTGGCGATCCGGGCCAGTTGCGCTATGCCGATCTACTATACGCCGGTCATGGTCAACGGCAGGATGATGGTCGACGGCGGCGTGGTCGGTCATATCCCGGCCTCAGTCGCGCGGATGATGGGCGCCGACATCGTCGTCGCGGTCGACGTCAACTCCCAGCACCTTCCGATCCCGCAACCCACTCATCTCTTCACGGTCATGGCGCAGTCCATGTCGATTATGGGGCGCACTGCCGTCAGCTACATCTACACCGATGCCGACGTGGTCATCCGCCCGCACCTCGAACATATCCGCCCGGACGACCTCTCGAAGGCAGCGGAGATGATCAAACTCGGCGAGGAAGCCGCCGAACGGCTCATTCAGAAGATCAATCAGCTGATCGTCCCCCGGAAACAGGGATTCCTGAACAAGCTCTTCACGCGACGCAAACAGGATAGCTGGAGGGTTGTGCCTCTCAGTAGAAAGTAAAAAGTAGAAAGTAGAAAGTATGAGGATCGGCCCTTTCTACTTTCTACTTTTTACTTTTTACTTTCTACTTTATACTCATCTCATTCGCGCCCGTAGCTCAGTTGGATAGAGCGCCGGCCTTCGAAGCCGTAGGTCGCAGGTTCGAGCCCTGCCGGGCGTGCTGAATTATGAGTAGAAAGTAAAAAGTAGAAAGTAGAAAGAAAAGTATTTCATCCTTTCTACTTTCTACTTTCTACTTTCTACTGAACTTATACCGCCTGCCCCGCCAGCGCCCTTGCATCCTGAAGCACAGTCCGGATCTTCTGATTGAGGTTATTGCTGACGGGAACCCGTTTCCATGCCTGTTCGACGATGCGTGCGTCTTCCTGAACGCGGGCGGCATTGCTTCTGAGCGCCGCGGAGTTGGGGGAATTCAGGTTGAGCGCGCGGACGGAATTGAGCATTGCGCCGAGCGAGTCGAGAAGTTTGCGTTCATCGGCTGTCGGCTGGCGCTGACCGATCGGGTCGTAAGTTCCGTCGCGGTTGATCCAGACGCCGATCGTGGCGCCGTAATCGTACCTGATCTGTTCGATCTGGTTGATGACCCGGGAAGCCTGATTCGAGAAATTGGCGCCGGGGCCGCCGCCCGGGGAAGTTGTGGGCGGAGGCGTGCTGATTCCACCGCCCCCGGTTGATGGCGGAGGTCCGCCGCTGCCGGTCGAAGGCGGAGGCGACGGGTAGCTCTGATTGCCGCCGGACGGATAAGTCGGATAATCGGTCGGGCGCGTCGGAGTGAAGGTATCGTTCGATCCGAAGGGCGCATTGACCTGGGTTGATCTGGTTCCGTTTCTGGCCTGCACGACGACCGTCCGGAATCTGCCGTTCCTGTCGGGAATGACTATGACGGGAGCGGTCGGGTGCGATATCGCGGTTGCTCCGGCTCCGGTCGGCGGCACTCCGCGAAGTCGGACATAGATCGTATCGGAGGTGACTTCGTGGTTGGTGTAGATTCTCCAGCCGGCGGTCGGCGTCTCGGCCGTGATCAGGACTCTCAGGAGGCCGTCGGTGCTCCGCTCCGCGCGAACATCGCTGACATCCACGAAACCCGCGCGGACTGAGGTCGATCCACCACCCGGTCTCGGTCTGGCCGGCGGAATAACGATTTTGCCGTCCTCTTTTTCAGGCGGGCGCGGGCTGATCAGGGACGGGCCGCGGGTCGGAACCTTGACATCTTCTGTCAGTTCCAGGCCGATTCTCTGGCCCTCCTCGACGACGGCATCCTTGCCCTTCATCAGAAGCGTCGCGGTCAGGCCGGCAGCGGCGCCGATGCCGCCTCCGACCAGAGCTCCGCCGGTGATGGCGCCGATCGCGGCTCCCGTGCCCGCGCCTCCACCCACGAAGACGACATCGCGTTTCCAGTTGGATCCGCCCTTGAGCGTTCCCTCATCGTCGATCCGTTTCCGGTCGTCGGCATGAACGCTGGTCAGGTATCCGCGGATTGGGACCATCTTCCCGCTGTCTGTCTGAAGCCGGTCGAAGGTGACGGCGATGATTCCCGATCGGCGCCTCCACCTGGCGGGCGTGACGGCGCTGACATGGCCTTCCACCAGCGCGTCCACCGGAATGAGCGTCTTACCGGTACCGTCGATCACCGGCGTTGCGACGCGCGCAGCGAACCTGTCGCTGGGACGGGCCGATCCGGAGCTCAGCTTTGTCTCCATCTCGAGTATCAGAATCGTTCCTGCCGGAAGGACGTTCGTTCCGGCAGGCACGATCGGAGTACCTTCAATGTCACGGGCGGGCGGGCGGTTGAGCCTCGGCTGCGCGAGGACCGGATTAAGGGTCGAGATGCCGGAAACAACCGCAATGGATGCCATCAACAGGATGACTGAAAGGAAATCGGTGCGCCGTTTCATAATACTCCTCGTGATCTCTTCGGCGACAAGTCGCGAACAGACAGATATCCGCAGGGAATAAAATGTATTCTCCGGGCGAAACAAAGGGGGGTATGCGCACGAACAAGGGAATTCACCACATTAAAGCTGAATTCTTACGTTAATAATACCCATATAAAGTCAAGAGTTCAAACGAAATATTTAAACCGGAAAAATCGGTTTTCAATCTCGACGGGGCATGTGTATGATCTTAATCTGTTTATGAACCTGAGGCCGACGGAAACTGACTTGACTGAACAGACGAAAGAAGCGGGGAAGGAAGGAAACATCGGCGGGCCGCTCTGGCTTGGAATCGACGGGGGCGGCACGAATTGCCGCGCCGTTATTCTGGATGAAGCGGACCACGTCCGCGGCGAGGGCAGGGCGGAAGCCGCCAATTTTCTGCGTGTCGGGCTCGAAACCGCCGTGGATCATATCCGAAAAGCGGTTGCTCAGGCCTGCCAGATGGCCAGGATCGAACCGTCGCAGATCAGCGCCGCCTGCGTGGGACTGGCCGGCGTTTCGCATCCCGAGCATCACGCCCGCATGCTCTCGGCCTTGAGAAGCGCTTTGCCGATTCATCATATCTCGCTCGAAACCGATGCCCGCGTCGCGCTGGCCGGAGCGACCGGGAACCAGCCGGGGATCGTGATCATTGCGGGCACCGGTTCGATAGCCTGCGGGATCAATGCCCGCGGACGTTTCGCAAGGGCCGGCGGATGGGGACCCGCGATGGGAGATGAAGGCAGCGGTTCGTATATCGGACGCCGCGCGCTCGAATCCGTCCTCATGGCCTGGGATTATCGCGGCGAACCCACCAGCATGATGGATCCGGTGCTTCGCCACTTCGGCGTCACTACCCCGCCGGAACTGCCGCCCGTCATCTACGACTCGCCGGGAGAAGTCTCGGCGCGAATCTCCCAGCTTTCCAGAATAGTCGTCAAAGCCGCGGCCGAGGGCGATCAGGTCGCTCGCGGGATCCTCAGGGATGCCGCCGGAGAGCTCGCCCGCGCGGCCGTCGCCGTCATCGGCCAGCTTCGCATGGAACACGAGTCCTTCAATGTCTCATTCGTCGGCGGCGTCTTCGAGGCGGGCGATCTGATCCTCGAGCCTTTGCGAGAGCTGATTCAGGAGGCGGCTCCCAACTCACGCCTCGTGGCCCCGATCGATCCGCCGGTCGTCGGAGCAGCCAGAATGGCCCG
>CALBSU010000554.1 GCA_937967285.1 uncultured Acidobacteriota bacterium | reverse complement strand
TACCACGGCAGCATATCCATCAGTTCGCGGAGCGGCCGGGCGGCCATGTCCTTCTTCGAGAGGATCGGCATAGCCTGAATCTCGACCGGCCAGTCGATGGCCAGTTGAGGATCGTTCCAGAGAATGCTGATCTCGCTCGAGGGATCATAGAAGTCCGTACACTTGTACTCGACCTGGGCGAACTCGCTCGTCACGCAGAAGCCGTGAGCGAATCCCGGCGGCACATACAACTGCCTGAAATTCTCAGCCGAAAGCCACGCTCCGACCCAGTGACCGAAGCTGTCCGATTCGCGCCGGAGGTCGACCGCGACATCGAAGATCTCTCCCTCGATGACCCGGATCAGCTTGCCCTGCGGATGCCGCAACTGGGCATGCAGTCCGCGCACCGTCCCGCGCAGCGATTTCGAGTGGTTATCCTGAACAAAGGTTGCCTCGATCCCGCCCTCGCGGTATTTCTTCTCGTGATAGCTCTCGAGAAAGAAACCCCGGTCATCCCTGAAGATCCGGGGTTCGATGATGACCACGTCAGGAATATCGGTCCGTATGAACTTCAAGCCTCCTCCTGCTCGAGCAATGCCAGCAGGTAACGGCCGTATTCGTTCCTGCTCATCGGACCGGCGATCCGCTTCACGTCGTCGGCGCTGATGTATCCCATCTTGTATGCGATCTCCTCGAGGCACGAGACCATCATCCCCTGGCGCTCCTGCAGCGCCTGGATGAAGCTCGATGCCTGCTGCAGCGATTCGTGCGTTCCAGTGTCGAGCCACGCGATTCCGCGGCCCAGCCTCTCGACGTTCAGTTCGCCCATCTCGAGGTAGATCCGGTTGACATCGGTGATCTCAAGCTCTCCCCTCGCCGACGGTTTGAGCCCCGAAGCGATCTCGACCACACGGTGATCGTAGAAATAGAGCCCCGTCACGGCCCATTTGGAACGCGGCTGCGCGGGCTTCTCCTCGAGGCTGACGGCGCGCCCTTCGCGATCGAACTCGACCACACCGTAACGCTCCGGGTCGCGCACCTGATAGGCGAAGACCGTCGCGCCGGACAACCTCGCCGCCGCCCTGCGCAGGTCGTCCGGAAATCCGTGTCCGTAATAGATGTTGTCTCCGAGCACCAGCGCGACGTTCTCGCGCCCGACGAAATCGGCCCCGATGATGAACGCCTGCGCCAGACCGTCCGGGCTCGGCTGCTCTGCGTAACTGATGCTGATTCCGAGGTGCCCGCCGTCTCCCAGCAGCCGCTCGAACTGCGGCCGGTCCTGCGGCGTCGTGATCAGCAGTATCTCGCGGATCCCCGCCAGCATGAGCGTCGAGAGCGGATAGTAGATCATCGGCTTGTCATAGACCGGCAGCAGCTGTTTGCTGACGGCCATCGTGATCGGATAAAGGCGTGTGCCGGATCCTCCGGCGAGGATGATGCCTCTCATCTGCCTGCTGTAACTCCTGACTACCCGGTCGCTATCGCTCCCGGTGCTGTACCTGCTTTTTACTTACTTCCCAAACCCAGGCGTTCGCCGTGGTACCGGTTGGCCTGGACCGTCCGGCACCAGGCATGATTATGGATGTACCAGTCGATGGTTCTGGCCAGGCCGGATTCAAAGTCGTATTTCGGCGCCCAGCCCAGTTCGCGGCGGATCTTCGTCGAATCGATGGCGTAGCGGCGATCATGGCCGGGCCGGTCGGGAACGAAAATCTTGAGATCCCTGTAGCTGCGCTTGCCGAGCTGCTGAAGCGCGGAGTTTTCAGTCGCCGGCAGAAGCTGCTCCAGCTCATCGCAGATGCGGTCGACGATCTGCAGGTTCGTTCGTTCGTTGCCTCCGCCGATATTGTACTTCTCGCCGGGCCGGCCGTTTCTCAAAGCCAGCAGAATCCCCGCGCAGTGGTCCTCGACGTAGAGCCAGTCCCGGACGTTGCCGCCGTCGCCGTAGATCGGCAACTGCCGCCCTTCGATCGCGCTGAGCACCATCAGCGGAATCAGCTTTTCGGGATACTGGCGCGGCCCGTAGTTGTTCGAACAGTTGGTGATTATCGCCGGCAGACGGTAGGTCTCGTGGTAGGCTCTGACCAGATGATCGGCCGATGCCTTCGATGCGGCATAGGGAGAATTCGGCGCGTATGGCGTCAGCTCCGAGAAGAGACCGTCGGCGCCGAGCGAACCGTAGACCTCATCGGTCGAAACATGCAGAAAGCGAAACTTCTGCGCCTCTCCCGGCGAGAGTCCGACCATGTGCCGGCGAGCCGTCTCGAGCAGCACATATGCGCCGACGATGTTAGTCCGGATGAACGGCTCAGGATCGTCGATCGACCGGTCGACGTGGCTCTCGGCGGCGAAATTGACGACCGA
>CALBSU010000553.1 GCA_937967285.1 uncultured Acidobacteriota bacterium | reverse complement strand
GCCAGATAATTGATGAGCGGAGTGCGCGATCCGATAATGAATCCGGAATTCCACGGCAGGTGGTCGATCCGGGCGATGGCAGCCTTCGTTTGACGGGCGTTCCACTGATCGTCATAGACTTTGCGGGCGGCGTAATTGTAGCTCGCTTTTGTCAGTACGATCAGTCCGACGATGATCAGGAGGCTGCGCCAGCGGAAGATCCGGATCAGTTCCGAGAGGCACCAGCCGCAGATGACGGCCATTCCCGGCAGACCCGTCAGCATATACCTCGGGTTCACCGCCAGATCATGGTTGGCGATCATGCTCAGATTGGCGAGCAGCCCTGTAGCGCCGAGCAGGACCGCCGGCAGCAACGACCTTCGGATCATTCCCAGTGCAAGAGCCGGCAGAGTCAGGACCAGCGCCGCCGCCGAGCATCGGAAGCTGTACACAATGTAAAACCTCAGGTTCGCCGCAGTGACGGGGTATATCTCTCGTTCGTGCGCGCTCAGCCGGTACCAGTCGATCGCGGCGGGCCAGTACCCGTCGGGGTAGTAGAGCGTCCAGAAGATGATTCCCGAAAAAGCTCCGAGCAGGGTTACCGCCAGACCCGTCGCGCCGAGCTTCCAGCTTCGACCGTAACAGAGCGCGGCCAGTCCGATAAATGGCAGGTAGAAGACTGCGAACTCGCGGATGTTGGCGCTTAACCCGGCCATCAACGCCGCCATCAGGTATCCGGCGGTTTCGCCACGGCGCAGGCTTCGCGCCATCCACCAGAGCGACCAGCCGAGCACGAGAAATCCCGGAATCTCGCTCATCCCGCGGCCGCTGTAGACGATGAACGGCGGAGATGCCGCAATCATCAGAGCTGCAAGAAACGCAGCCGCTCTGCTCCGCGTCAGCTCACGGGCCAGAGCGTAGAAACCCAGCATCGCGGGTCCGCTCTGCGCGATGACCAGATACCGCATCAGGAGATGGGCTTTTTCAGGTCCGATCGAGAACAGCTCGCGGCCCGCCGTCAGCAGCAGATGGTTGTATCCCAGAAATAGCGATCGCCCGAGCCCGAGCGCGGACGGCAGGCCCTGTATCGCGTAGACCGTGTAATCGAATCCGTCCCAGTCGGCAATGTACTGGTCCTGAAAATGCCAGGCCAGCCACCAGGTCATTCCCATCAATGGCAGCCAGATGTAGAAATCCCCGAACCAGCTTGTCGCGGATGCATCTGATTGTGTGCTGGATTCGGCCCGCTGATGGCTGTCACGGGATCGGGAAAAGAGGCCGCCCGGAAATCCCCGCGATATCCGGCCGCCGGATTGGGTGCCCATTAAACGCAGTAAAGTTGAAAGCCCCGGCTGTCACCGGGGCTTCGGACCGTTAACCTTTCGGGGCGAAATAGCCCTTGCGATGCTGCAGCTTGAGGTCTTTACGATTGGCGACCCTGATCTCTATCTTGCGGAACGAACCGTCGGAGGCTTCGTTCTTCGGAGTGTAGGCCAGCAGGTACTGCTGGCGGAGATCCTGTTCGAGCTGGATGAAGGCCTGTTCGAGGTCTTTTCCGCGTTTCGGGAAGACCGCTCGACCGCCGGTCGATTCGGAAATGCGGTTGAGGACGCCCTTGTTGACGCCTCCGTAGCCCGGGTCGCCGATTCCGATCGAATAAACGACGACCTCCGCGCGGAGCGCTTCGTCGATGGCGTCACCGATCTTCATCCGGCTGGTGGTATCTTCGCCGTCGGTCAGGACGATGATCGTCTTCCGGCCGGGTTCTCTGGCCAGCATATCGGCGGAAGTTGCGACGATAGCATCAAAGAGGGATGTCCCGCCCTGACGTGATCCGCTGTTGATCGGAGGCGTCCCGCCGCCGAATACGCCGCCCGGCGGGGGCGGTATGAATGCCACCTCCTCGAGCGCCCGTCGAACGCGCGCCGGATTCGATGTCAGGTTCTGCATGACCGTCGCCTCGCCCTCGAACTTGATCACTCCGGCGGTATCCTTGCCCGTTCTGATCACCGAATCGATGAACTGCCCGCCTGCATCCTTGAGCAACGGCAGCGTGTACTGCTCGCTGCCGCTGACATCGATCAGCAGGACGAGCGTCAGCGGCAGGTCGAACTCACGCTTGAATGTGAAGATCTCCTGCGGTACGCCGTTCTCGAGAACCTCGATCTCCTCCTGCTTGAGGTCGGTTATGTAGCGGTTCTGTTTGTCCTGAGCGCTGAAGAGGACGTTGACAAGCTGGGTATCCAGCTTGATCGTCTGATCTTCCTCTGCCTTCTTCGGAGGTTTCTGGCCCTGCTGCTGCTGTGCCGAGACCGGCCAAATCGTCAATAGCGCAATCAGGCAGATCGCCGCCGACAGGGCGACGATGTTTCTGATTGCAGGATTTTCGGGTACTGCTTTCATAACTACCTGCTTCCTGCCACGGCTCTCGGCGGAACCGCAGTGTATCCGGTCTTGGTCCGGATCTTGAGGTTCTTGTGGCCGGGCAGTTTTACTTCGATCTTACGGAACTTGCTGTCGAAATTGTCATTGGTCGGCGAATAAGCGATCAGGTACTGGCTTCTCAGCTCGCGTGCGATGGCGGTGAAGCTGCGTTCGAGTTCGATCACTTCTGCGGTGAAGAATGCGCGTCCGCCGGTATCCTCAGCCAGTTGCTTGAGGTTCTTGTCCTCGCGCCGGTCGACCGTGCCCGCCTGGACGCCGAAGAATCCGCCGGCTTTGGTCGAGATGACGAAGATGACCGTCTCGGTCCGCTGGGCGATATCGATCGCCGCATCGAGAGTCCTTTCGCTGACCGTGTCCTCGCCGTCGGTGATGATCACCATCGCGCGCCGCCGACCGGGAGAGGCCGCCATCTTCTCCTCGCAGACCGAGTAGATGGCGTCATACATTCGCGTCTCGCCCTGAGCTTTGACGCCGTCGATCGCCTTGGTCAGCATGTCGAGCCGATTGGTGAAATCCTGATGCAGTTCGACTTCGGAATCGAAGGTCGCGAAAAGAGCGCGATCCTTCCGGGATTCGAGCATCGTGTAGAGGAATGAAATCGCCGCATCGCGCTCGAATTTCAGTTTGGGCTTGACGCTGTTGGATGTGTCCATCAGGACCGCGACGTCGAGCGGAAGATCGCTCTGCGGCAGGAATGACTCGATTCGCTGCGGAGCCTTGTCCTCGGTGATCTCGAAATCCTCCTGTTTCAGATCGACGACGAACCTGCCGGATTTACCGTCGATTACGGTCACGGGCAGCCTCACGTTGACCGTCGCGGTCGAGATCTGACCGGGCGCCACATCGTCCTGCTTCGGTTGCTGCGGCTTTTGAGGGTCCTGCTGAGCATGCCCCACATACAAGCCGGCGGTGAGCCCCAAAACGAGGATGAGCGCAAAACACGCTGTCAATCCTGATCGCATCTTCATGATCTGCCAAAACCTCCAGTTACTGCAATAAATAGCCATGTATGGAACGGATCAACCATTATAGTTTGCAGCCCGGCGGTTGGTAAAGTGACCCTCCCATGAGTAAAAAGTAGAAAGTAGAAAGTAGAAAGTAGAAAGGGTGGACGATATGACCCCATTTCGCCGTGACTTGGATATCGCGACGTACTTTCTACTTTTTACTTTCTACTTTCTACTCTATTTCCGACCCATTCCCGTGCCAGGCGGTCCGCTTCGAGGACGGCTTCGAGGGAAGATGCGGGTTGGATGTCATGGGCTTCGCAGGCGTCACGGATGAGGCGGGGGATGTCGCCGAAGCGGATCTTTTCGTCGAGGAATGCGGCGACGGCGATCTCGTTGGCGGCGTTGAGAACGGCCGGCATGGTGCCTCCCAGCCGGAGCGCGTTGTAGGCCAGTTCGACGCAGGGGAATCGTTCCGGATCCGGCGCGAAGAATTCCAGTCCGCCGAGCGATGTCAGGTCGAGAGGCGGAAGCTGTGACGGTCGCCGGTCCGGATAGGTCAGGGCGTACTGGATGGCGTGGCGCATATCGGTCACGCCCATCTGGGCGATGATCGATCCGTCGATCAGTTCGATCATCGAGTGGACGATCGATTGAGGATGGATGACTATATCGATCTCGTCGGCGGAGCAGTCGAAGAGCCAGTGAGCCTCGATCACCTCGAGCCCCTTGTTCATCATGGTTGCGGAGTCGATGGTGATCTTGGCGCCCATTCGCCAGGTCGGGTGTTTGAGGGCCTCGGCGGGGGTGGCGGACTGGATCTTTTCGATCGGCGCGGTGCGGAACGGGCCTCCGGATGCGGTCAGGACCAGCCGCTTCAGTTCCCGGCGCTGCTCTCCGCGGAGGCATTGATGGAGCGCATTGTGCTCGCTGTCGACCGGCAGCAGCTCGGCTCCTGATGCGGCGGCGGTGCGGGTCATGATCTCGCCGGCGACAACCAGTGTCTCCTTGTTCGCCAGAGCGACGCGCCGCCCGAGTTCGAGCGCGCGATATGTCGGCAGCAGGCCGAGCGCGCCGACAACCGCCCCGATGACGATCTCCGCGCCTTCGATCGTTGCTACATCGCAGAGACCTTCGACGCCGGTCCTGATCTCAGGGAGTTCCCTCAGCCCGCGATCCGAGAGTTCCCGGCGCAGCCTTTCGGCGCTCGCGTCGTCGGCCACCGAGACGAGCTTCGGCCGGTGAGCCACTACCTGCCCGGCCAGCACCTCGATGTTCGATCCGGCCCCCAGAGCCGCTACGCTGAACTCGTCGCGGAACGCCTCCACCACGCGCAACGTATTGCATCCGATCGATCCGGTTGAGCCTAATATCGCGATCTGCTTCATGATCAGTAGAAAGTAAAAAGTAGAAAGTAGAAAGGTAGTACAAAGTTAAAAGTGCAAAGTATCAAGATTGTCCGGGCGCATCTTTTTCTTTCTACTTTTTACTTTCTACTTTTTACTTTCTACTTCATAAATATCAGATAGAAATAATACAACACCGGAGCGTTGAAGAGCATGCTGTCGAGGCGGTCGAGCAGACCGCCGTGGCCGGGAATCAGTTTTCCGGCGTCCTTTGCCTTTGCTCCGCGTTTGATCATCGATTCGCAGAGGTCTCCGGTGATGCCGAGCACACCCATGACCAGGGCCAGCGGGACGGCGTGGGTCAGTTTCAACTGCGGGAAGAATGTGAAATGGGCGGCGACGGCCACAAAGACATTGCCGATCAGTCCGCCGATCGCGCCCTCGACGGTCTTTCCCGGGCTGATCTTCGGGGCGAGTTTTCTGCGTCCCATTGTCCGGCCGGTGTAGTAGGCGAATGTGTCTCCGGCGAAGACGATCAGGAAGAAGAGCGTCAGCAGTTTCGCCGAGAGCTTCGGAATCGGGTCCTCGATCAGTCTGAGGGCGATGATATATCCGCCGAGCAGCGCAACGTAGAGCACGCCGAAGACCCTGACCGCAGCGGTCGAAAGCGCCTGTCCGAGATCGTCCGATTCCCGGTTGCGCCACAGTTCGACCAGCAGTTCGACGATCGTGAGCACCGTAATGATGACCGCAATGACCGCCGGGAGCTGAAAGTAGAATGACGCGAGGATGGCCGATCCGGCGAGCAGCCCCTGGACGAGTCCGCCGCTTCTGGCCAGCGCGAAATATTCGTGGAGACCGAGCAGTATGCCGATCGAAGCGAGGCCGATGAAGAAGGCCGGCGATTCGATCCAGGCGACGGTGAAAAGTACCGGGAGGAAGATCAGTGCTGTGATGACTCGGGCCATGATTTGTGTGTGTCAGAGGTCG
>CALBSU010000552.1 GCA_937967285.1 uncultured Acidobacteriota bacterium | reverse complement strand
GAGCTGGGGCTCGGCGCTCCCGGGACTTGTCAATCGTGATCGCGCCGGATTATTCTTGGGACATCAAATTTGCCGTCGAGGAACAGTCAGATTCAAGGCGGCTATCGGAATATTGAAGTCCGTCCGGGCCGTCCCCCGTGAAAGCTGCCCGTAACGGATATTACCCGGAGTGTATATGCGCAAGAGTCCCCGTTTCGGCCTGTCTCTTCTCTGCTTTCTTATCTTATTAATAACGTTCACGTCTGTTTCGGATGCGCAGCAGCGTCGGAGGAGCGCGGATGCCCCGCAGAGCGCGCGCGTGCGGCTGGTGGTGGCGATTACGATCGACCAGTTCCGCTTCGATTATCTGCGGCGTTTCGAGGATCAGTTCGGCGAGGGCGGATTCAGGCGGCTGCTCAAGAGCGGCGCTGTCTTCACGCGCGCCAACTACGCTCACGTGCCGACGGTGACGGCGTGCGGTCACGCGACCTTTCTGACCGGGACGACGCCGGCCTACAACGGGATCGTCGGCAACGAATGGTTCGACCGCGAGACGGGCACGCGGGTGACGAGCGTGACGGACAAAAGCGTCAAGGGGCTGGGGAGCCGCGATGGAGCCGGCGGAGCCTCGCCCGCGCGACTGATCGGCTCGACGCTCGGCGACGAGATGAAGCTGGCCAGTGCGGGCGCGGCGAAGGTGGTCGGCGTGTCGATCAAGGACCGGTCGGCGATACTGCCTGCCGGCAAGCGTCCCGATGGAGCATACTGGTTCAATGCCGCGAGCGGCAATCTGATCTCGAGTTCGTGGTATTTCAGCGATCTGCCCGAGTGGGTCAAGGCCTTCAATCGCGATCTGCGGCCGGACCGTTTCTTCGGCAAGCGCTGGGAGAAGCTGCTGCCCGAGGCTGCATATCTTCGTTCCGGACCGGACGATGCCGGCTACGAGAAATCCCCGACCGGAAACAAATTCCCCTACACGCTGACCGGCGGAGAGGAAGCGCCGGGGCCGCGTTTCTACAACCTGTTCCAGGCCACTCCGTTCGCCAACGATTACCTGGTCGATTTCGCGAAGGCGGCGATCGAGGGCGAGAAGCTCGGCGCGGATGAAATCGCCGACCTGCTGACGATCAGTTTTTCGAGCAATGATCTGGTCGGGCACGCTTACGGTCCGAACAGCCACGAAGTTCACGACATCACGCTGCGGACGGACCGGACGCTGGCGGAGCTCTTCTCGTATCTCGATCGCCGGATCGGGCTGGATCGGACGCTGATCGTTCTGACCGCGGATCACGGCGTCGGGCCGGTGCCCGAGCAGGTCGAGGCTATGGGTTACGGCGGCAGGATCGAGGCGAAGGATCTGCGCGAGGCGGTCGAAGCGGCGCTCGACGAGAGGTTCGGCCAGGAGAAGTGGGTGCTGGCCGACGTCAACTACAATGTCTATTTCGATGAGAGCGTCATCTCGAGGCTCAAGCTGACGACCGAGGAGGTCGAAAACGTCGCGGCCCTGGCGCTCATGAAACGCAAGGGCATTTCTGAAGTCTTCACACGGACGCAGATTCTCAACGGCGATCTGCCACGGACCACCGTCGCCCGGCGCGTAACCAACGGATATCACACGCAGCGCAACGGAAATCTGGTCATCGTCACACAGCCCTTCTATCTGATCGGCGAGGGCGCGGCGGCCTCTCACGGCACGCCATACGGTTACGATACCCACGTTCCCGTCATCTTCCTCGGCGCCGGAGTCGCGGCCGGCGAGTACCATCAGGACTGCAGCCCCGCCGATATCGCGCCCACGCTGGCCGCTCTGCTGAGGGTCGAACCTCCCAGCAATGCGATCGGAAGAGTGCTGGCCGAAGCGCTGAAGTAGTCCCACAATACAACCAGCCGGGGCGGCGGGATCTCCGCCGCCCCTCGCCATCTTTTCTCAACATATCTTTGGTCTTTTCGCCAGAACTCCGGTCTAATCTGAATACTGGTCGGTAATCCACCTGTTCAAGGAGTTTAGATGGCAGATAGATCGATGTTTGTGAAGTTCGGAGCGGCGGTTCTTCCGGCTGCGCTTCTGATTCTCTTTTCAGCCCTGGCGGGCGCTCAGACGAGGAAGGTTATGAAGTCCGTTTATGATATCCCTGTCAAGACCATTGACGGCAAGCCGTCGAGTCTCGCTCAGTACAAGGGCAAAGCTCTGCTGATCGTGAATGTGGCGAGCCAGTGCGGTTATACGCCCCAGTACAAGGGACTGCAGGCGCTCTACGACAGATATAAATCGAAAGGGCTGGTCATCGTCGGATTCCCGGCCAATAATTTCGGCGGACAGGAGCCCGGGACCGATGCCGAGATCATGACTTTCTGCTCGACCCGGTACAACGTCACCTTCCCGATGTTCTCGAAGATTTCCGCCGCGGGAGCCGATATCCATCCGCTCTACAGATTTCTGACCGAGAAGGAGACCAATCCAGCCTTCGCCGGTCGGGTCACCTGGAATTTCAATAAATTCCTGATCGACAGGAACGGAAAGCCCGTCGCGCGATTCGATTCATCCGATACGCCGGAGAGTCCGAAGGTGATTCAGGCCGTCGAGGCCGCGCTGAAATAGCCTAATGCATGGAGTGCCGGCTGAAAGCCGGTACTCCATGCTTAGTCCGAATTGATGACGGAGTCGAAAGAGATCGGGGCGCGGCGGAAACCCGTCAGGCGTTTGCCCCAGTAGCCGTCGAAATACGACAGCGTGACCCCCTGCGAGCGGGATGCGTGGTAGAAGGAGAAGGCGTCGCGGACGATCCCGACGTGCTTCAGACCGTTGAAGAAGACCAGCGTACCGAACTTGATCCTCTCCTCGTCGGTCGCCTCGGGGAGCTGATGCCAGAGCGTCCGGGCAGCCACTCTGTCGAAGCTGGCTCCGGCGTCCTGAAAGACTCGCCAGACGAAACCCGAGCAGTCGAAACCGTTCTCATCCGTCCCGAAGAAGCGGTAACGGATTCCCAGCCGGGACGAGATCGCGCTGTAGAGCATCTTCCTCGTCTCGTTGGTGAAGAAGATCGGCGGAAGCAGAAGATTCCGCCTGAAATCGGGCACGATCAGCGATTCCGGCTCAATAACCGGGATCTCAGGCAGTTCGAGAGGATCCTCGAATGTCACCCGGTTCTGACCATTGTAGACTTGCGCCAGGGACGGCAGACAGACCGCCCCTGATATCAAAAGACATAAAAGCGCACGAAAAACGTTTTTCATCATTTTCAGATGCTCCCTTTTTTCGTGAAAATCTAATTTTGTTTTAAAGGTTCAAATAAGATGGGGAGATCGTAAACGAAAATCTCAATTTTGTCACGCGAATGAGGGGCCTGAAATTCTTAAAAAAACATAGCCAATTCCGTGCTGCGGGGCTATACTGAGTGGCCCTGTGAAGTGAAACCGCTTCACGATATTACCCGGTGCTGCTGTCACGCCCCCTTGCAAGAGCTTGAAAGTATAGGGAACCGACGCAATAGATAAAAATCGATATGAAAATCGCAATTCTGGGGACGCGAGGGATACCTGCGAACTACGGCGGATTCGAGACGTTTGCTGAACAATTAGGGACGAGAATGGCGGCCAGGGGGCATGATGTGACTGTCTACTGCCGCAAGCATTACACGACCGAAAATCGGCGCGCCTGGAACGGTGTCAGCCTCGTCGTCCTGCCGACGATCCGGCACAAATATTTCGATACGATCGTTCACACCCTGTTTTCAGTCCTGCATGCCCTGTTTCGAGGGTACGATGTGGTCCTGATCTGCAACGCGGCCAACAGCATCTTCGCGTTTCTGCCGCGGCTGTTCGGGACGCCGACGCTGGTCAATGTCGACGGGCTCGAGCGCAAGCGCAAGAAATGGAACTGGTTCGGCCGGACCTACTATCTGTTTTCCGAGTGGCTGTCGACGTTTATGCCGACGGCGATCGTGACCGACGCGCAGGTCATCCAGGACTACTATGCTACGCGTTACGGCAAGGATTCGGCGATGATCGCCTACGGCGCGGAGGTCGCGCGCCGGGCCGCGCCCGAAAAGCTCGAGCGCTTCGGGCTCAGGCCGAACGGTTATGTCCTCTATGTCAGCCGCCTCGAACCCGAGAACAACGCGCATCTGGTGATCGATGCCTACGAACGCGTCAGGACGGACATGCCGCTGGTCATCGTCGGCGGGGCGCCCTACGCGGCCGAATATATTGCGCGGCTCAAGAACACGAAGGATCCCCGGATCAGGTTTACCGGCTTCGTCTTCGGCGAGGACTACCGCGCGCTGCAGCAGAACGCCTTCTGCTACGTCCACGCGACAGAGGTCGGAGGGACCCATCCGGCGCTGATCGAGGCGATGGGAGCCGGAAACTGCGCGCTGACGCTGGATACGCCTGAGAACCTCGAGGTCCTCGGTGACGCCGGAATCGTCTACCGTTCGGCCGACGATCTGGTCCGCCAGCTCCAGCGGATCATCGATGCGCCCGAGAAGATCTCGGAGTATCGCCGGAGGGCTATGGCTCGAGTCATGCAGTATTACAACTGGGAGCAGATCACAGACCAGTACGAAGAACTGCTGGCGGGGATGGCCGGAATCGAACTCGGCGAGGGTGTCGCGACGGTTGAGGATGTCCCCGAGCCGGTCAGGATCGAACCCGCGCCGGAGACTCCGCGGCCCAAACGGAGGGCCGCGCGCACGCTGCCCTGATGAATTACAGTTCGACCGACAAGATACCTCTCTGGCGTCCCGCCGGGGCGCTCCTTCGCGAGCATGCCGGGCTGATCCGTTCGATGGTCCGGCGCGAACTCACCAGCCGTTACAAGGGCTCGATCATGGGGCTCGCCTGGGCCGTCATCACGCCGGCGGTCATGATCGCCATCTTCACGCTCATCTTCTCCGGCATTTTTCAGGCGAGGTTCGGGACCGAAGGAGGCCATTTCAGTTTCGCGCTCTATCTCTTCTGCGGGCTGCTGCCGTGGATCGCCTTCAGCGACGGGATCCAGAAATCGACAACCTCGCTGACCGACAACGTCGGACTGGTCAAGCGCGTCGTCTTTCCGATCGAGGCGCTGCCGGTCAATCTGGCCCTCGCCGCGATCGTCCAGCAACTGCTCGGCACCGTCGTTCTGCTGGTCGCGGCTCTGATAATTCAGCGCTCGCTGCCGCCGACGGTCCTGCTGCTGCCGCTGCTCCTGATTCCTCAACTGATGGCCACTCTCGGACTCGGCTGGCTGATGGCCAGCCTCGGCGTCTTCATCCGCGACATCCGCGAATTCAACCAGCTCGCCCTGACCGCCTGGATGTACCTGACTCCGATCTTCTACCCTGAGTCGATCATCCCCGAACGCTTCAGATCGATGGTCGATCTCAATCCGATGGCTCCGCTCATCGCCGCATACCGCGCGATCCTCCTCGAAGGCCGCCTCCCCGACTGGAAACGCCTCGGATTCACCCTCGCCTTCGCCTGCCTGTGCTTCGTAACCGGTTACTGGTGGTTCCAGCGGACGAAGAAAGCCTTTGCCGATGTGATTTAATCAGTAGAAAGTAAAAAGTAGAAAGTAGAAAGAGTTGCCAGTTCGTCGTATGACTCAATTGTGCGAGAAATCCTGTTTAACATTAATTCTCTTGACTGCCCCCCCCCTGATTCTGCCAATCTCTCCGGCAAGCCCCGAAAATAAAGAAATAACAAATAGCAGCCTGACTCAGCTCTTTCATCAATAACACATTCG
>CALBSU010000551.1 GCA_937967285.1 uncultured Acidobacteriota bacterium | reverse complement strand
CACTACTATCCGAATCCCAACTGGTGGAGTCCCGATCCGGGTTTCGGCCCAGGCATTCTGGTCGGACGATGGGGCGGCATCTCGCGCGGTTCATGCACTATCGGCGGACCGGGCGGGTCGATTATCACTACGCTGACTTTCATAACCAATGACGGATCAGAGATCGTCTTGCGAGACGATCTGACCAATGGACAACCGACTCAGCTGACCTCGGCTTATTGCAGCTCAAACATCGGCAATCGAGGTGTCAACTGGCATTCCGTCAACGGCGAAGGCGCGACCTTCATTTCCGACACGGTTATCCGCGATTCCGATATGACAGGGGAATTCTATCCGTCCGGTTATCTGATGACCCGGGATGGCACTCGTTCGGGGATCGACAACGGCAATGTGACCTGGATACGGGACCGCAATGGAAATAAGGTCTCCTTCACCTACGGCGGTATTGGGCGAATGCTGACGGCGACCGATTCCCTCAATCGTCAGATATCGATCTCGTATGGCTCGCCTACAGTTATATCTTTCAGCGGATTTGGCGGCACGGTGCGCACGATCGAGATTGGCTACGACAATCTTGGTAATGTATTGCGGTACGACCAGTCGCTGAAGACCTATCAGCAGCTCTGGCCCGATCTGCCCGAAGGCGGATCTGCAACCTTCAATCCGACCGAGACTCCCTCCTATGTCAAAATGCCCGACGACAGGTACTACTATTTCAAGTACAACAGTTATCGTGAACTTGCGCGCATCGAACTGCCGACCGGCGGAGCGATCGACTACGACTGGGGCGGTATGATCTGGCTGACATGGCCCGACGCCAACACGACGCTCAAGGAGATCCGGCGCTGGGTGACCGAGAAACGGATCTATCCCGACGGCGGCACGGGATCTAATTTCACGACGCGCCAGACTTTCTCATCAAGTCAGGGCAGCAGCCCGACAACCGGGACTCTGACGACCTACGATTCCAACAACAATGTGCTGAGCTATGAGATCCACTCGTATTTCGGCGGGAATTTCCTGCCGTCGAATTCGGCGGAGTATCCTCCGTATACTGAAGGCAAGGAGTCCGGCAACACCGTTTACAATGGAGTAACAGCGGTCAGATCAACAAGCCAGACATGGCAGAATCGCGCTCACGTGACGTGGTATACATTGGGATACGCGACAGAGCCCGTCAACGATCCGCGCGTGACGGATGTCGTAACAACTCTCGGTAGTTCGAACCTCGTCTCGAAGGTTCACACCGATTATGATGACAGCTATCCGTACAACAATCCGAAAGACGTCTGGGAATACGATTACGGGACAGGCGCGCCGGGAGCCCTGATTCGGCGAACTCGCACTGATTATGCCTATGTGGTCAATGGAGTGAACTACGCGACCGACCCGACCATCCACCTGCGCGGTTTGCCGAGCCAGCAGCAGATCTTTGACGCCGGGGGAACCGAGCGGGCACGGACCACCTACGAGTACGACAACTACGCCAACGACGGCAATCGGGCGCCGCTGGTCGATCGGCCCGGCACTCCGGGTTTCGATTCCTCGTTCACGACTTCTTACACGAAACGCGGCAATGTGACCAAAATCAGCCGCTGGCTGCTGCCATCGACCGAGATCGCCTCCTATCCACGCTATGACATCGCCGGCAATGTTGTGGCGGCGAAGGACCCGAACGGAAAGGTTTCTCAAACCGGCTATTCAAGCGCCTACGGCTACGCGATGCCGACCAGTCAAGTCACGCCAGTCCCCGACCCGAGTGGTACATACGGTTCGTCAACGGCTTTTACGACGACGATAGCCTATGACTTCTGGACCGGGAAAGTCACTTCCGTCACCGACCCGAACAGCCAGACTACGACCTATGAGTACAACGACACGCTGGATCGCCTGACGCGGGTGGTGCGTCCGAGCGGGGGTGGAGAGACCGTCTATCAATACGGCAACACTGTCGGAAGCCTGTATCTGAGAACTCAGACGAAACGCGATGCGAGCAACTGGATCGACCAGTACGCCTACTTCGACGGGCTGGGCAGGACGAAACGGACCGCGCTCTACGAGGGGCCGGGTTCGTGGAGTCTGGCGGATACCGAATACGACGCGCTGAGCCGTGTCCGTCGCGTGACCAATCCCTATCGCGCCGCATCGGCGACCGGAGCGACGCCGACAGACGCCGAGTGGACGACGACAACTTATGACGCGCTGAGTCGTGTCCTAAGCGTCACCACTCCTGACGACGCCGTGGTCAGAACCGCGTACCAGGGCAACCGCGTCATGGTCGGCGATCAGGCCGGCAAAAAACGCATGAGCGAAACCGATGCCGTCGGACGCCTGATCAATGTCTGGGAGATCACTTCGCCCTCCGCCGGCGAGACGCAGATCACCTTCACCGGTTCGACATCGAGCGATCTCAATGGAACGTACAATGCCAATCCGACGGCTTATCAATACGATGTTGTTGGAAATCTGCGTAAAGTGACGCAGGCGACTCAGACGCGCTTCTTCGCCTACGACTCGCTTTCAAGACTGATTCGGGCGAGGAACCCGGAACAGAACGTCAACGCCGCAATCCCCGCTCACACAGATCCTGTCACCGGCAACAGCCAGTGGTCGCTGTCTTACAGTTACGATTCAAACGGGAATCTTTATACGAAAACCGATCCACTGAATATCACAACTACATTCGTATACGATGCCTTGAATCGCAATACGCAGGTCACCTATTCCAGCTATCCGAATGGAAGCTATTCCGTGCAGAGGTATTACGACGCGGCGGTCAACGGCAAGGGGCGCCTCTGGTATGAAATCTCGAACAACTACCGCTGGGAGAAGCCGACGGACAATCTGGCCTATCATTACACCGGAGTCAACAATTATGACGCCCTCGGTCGGCCGCTGAATCACAGCCAGAATTTCCTTGTTCTGGAAGGTGGATCATGGCAATGGAAGTCCTATAACCTGTCGCGGACCTACGACCTGGCGGGCAACGTCACCGCGCAGGCCTATCCGTCGGGCCGGGCGGTCAATTACGCCTATGACGCCGCCGGAAGACTCAACAGCTTCACCGGCAACCT
>CALBSU010000550.1 GCA_937967285.1 uncultured Acidobacteriota bacterium | reverse complement strand
CGGGACGGATCACGCTCAACGGACGTGACATCTCGAAGATCGATTCGAGGACCGCGCGCGAACTGGGGATCGCGCATATTCCCGAGGACCGTCACGCCCGCGGGCTGCTCCTCGATTTCGACCTCGCTGACAATACGATCCTCGGAACCCATTACCGACCGCCGGCCGCGCACACCGGCCTGATCGACGAAAAGGCGGTCATGTCCAAAGCGGCCGCATTGATCCGTGATTTCGACGTCAGGCCTCCGAATCCCGACCTGCCCGCAAGGGCGCTCTCCGGCGGTAATCAGCAGAAACTGATCATCGGACGCGAGTTCGATCTTCATCCGAAGCTCATGCTCGTCTCCCAGCCGACGCGCGGAGTCGATATCGGAGCGATCGAATTCATTCACCGCAAACTGATCGAACTTCGTGACAAGGGGACAGCGATCCTGCTGGTTTCGGCTGAACTCGAGGAGGTCCTCTCGCTCTCGGACCGCGTACTGGTGATGTATCAGGGCAGGATCGTCGGCGAGGCCGATCCTCGATCAGTCGATCAGTCCGAAATCGGACTGCTTATGACGGGCGGAAAGGGAACCGCCCGTGGCGGGTTCACATCAGACGCATCGAGATGATCGTCTCAGACATCCGCTGGATCGCCAGCACCAGCGCCTGACCGGCTTCGTCATACCTGTTCGCCATAGCCAGTCGCTCAGCGTTGGCCGTCGCCTCAGAGGCATACGACAGCTTCAGATACTGTACCTGCATCCTTGGGTTGGCCTTCAACTCGCCCACCAGCGCTTCCAGACCGGCCTTCAAACCGGTGATGTTCGCAATCAGCGCCTCCTTGCTCTTTCGGTTCCGAGCGGCTATCGCCGGACTCGACTCGCCCCGCTTGGCCAGATCCTCCGCAACCTCCAGCCCGTTGGCCACCTTGCCGTATACATACAGAAACTTCGTGAACAATCCGATCTGCTCCGAAACCTTTGTCGCCTCCGGCCGCATGTCCACGACAACCGGCGCCGCCGGCGTCGACTTCTTCCTCGTCGTCGTTCTCCGCTTCTGACCAATGGCTTCAGTCCAGGTCACCATCAGCATTATCATTGCCATCACTACCAGTTTCGTCTTCAATCCTACCTCCAGATTGACCGGGTTCTCTGCCTCGAATTCCCGCATATTCTACTAACTGTTGACAGACAAGACCTTTTTAGCATCGCTCGCGCCGCCGCGCAAGCTCCTCTCTTTTCCCCTTGCCATTTTCTCCCCTCTTCTCTATACTTCGCGACTTTGCGCGGACAGGTTTGAGAAAAAATGCGCAAACTTTTGAAACATGCACGTTCACTGAACGCGGAATAGATAATAACTGTCATAAAAAATACAGGAGCAGGAATGAGAAAGATCGCAACATTAATAATGATACTGGGGATGACGGCGAGCATTCTCGGTCAGGACAAGGCGAGGGATTACGGTGTAGTCGATTTATCAGAGTTGGCGGGTAATCCGGTCAGGTACGATGGGAAGCTGGTGGAGGTGACGGGCGAGGTGGTATCGATCAAGGCCGATCATCGCCGGATGGAGGTCTTCGACGGGCGGGGGAAGGTGTTGATCTGGGTCTCGCTGGAGAATCTGTCGGAAGCTGAGCGTCGGGCGCTGATCAAGGAGCCGGTTCACAGGGTATCGGTCTTCGGGCGGATAGAGATGCGCGGAGGCCGGGTCGGCGTAGTGGCCGACCGTGTGCTGGCGCTCTCGGCGACGCTGATGGCGGGGTAGATTTGGCTGCAACCGGAGTCCCCGGATAATCGTCTTAAGATGTGACCGCTGCGACCTGCGGCTTGCCGCGCCCGGTCGCGGCGGTTTACACTTTTGGACTGAAATCATCGACCATCCAGAAATGGGAAAATCATAACAATCAAGCCGTGGCGGGAGAGCCGTTCACGGGCGGAGGGGAACCATGTTCAATCGTCGAATGAAGCGTCTGATGACGCCGGTCGTCGCGGTCCTGATATTGAGTCTGACCGTGGGGGCTCAGGTCGCGCAGGTCGAGAAGGTCGACCTGGAGATGATGAAGAAGATCCGTGCCGAAGGCATGGAGCGCTCGAAGGTGATGGATACTCTGAGCTGGCTGACGGATGTCGTCGGGTATCGTCTGACCGGGTCGCCGAACATGAAGGCGGCCAACGAGTGGACAAAGAACAAGCTGGCCGAATGGGGACTGCAGAACGCGCATCTCGAGCCGTTCCAGTTCGGGCGCGGCTGGTCGTTCGACAATGTGACCGCCAGCGTCATCGCTCCGACGCCGTTTCCGATCGTCGCCTATCCCGAGGCCTGGACTCCGGGCACCAACGGGACCGTCACCGGCGAGGCCGTCATGGTCGATATCAGGTCGGAGGCCGATTTCGACAAGTACAAGGGCAAGCTCAAGGGCAAGTTCGTCCTCTCGGGCGCGGCCCGCGATCTCAAGGCCTGGGACAAGCCGATGAGCGAGCGGATGACCGACGAGGACCTGCTCAAGATGGCCAACGACGAGCCGCAGGGCGGCATGCGCCAGTACACCCCCGAGCAGATCGAGGCCCGGCGGCGGATGATGGCGCTCGGACCGCGGATCAATACTTTCCTGAAGGAGGAAGGCGCCGCGGCGATGATCAAGACCAGCCGGATCGGCGACGGAGGAACCGTCTTCGTGCAGGGCGGCGGCTCCCGCGACAAGAACGCCCCCGCGGGTCTGCCCTCGGTCGTCATCGCCACGGAGCACTACAACCGCATCCTGCGCATCCTCGAGAAGGGCGTGCCGGTCAAGATGGAGCTCAACGTTCAGGCGCGCTTCCACGATGAGGACATGAACGCCTACAACACGATCGCGGAGATCCCCGGAACCGATCTCAAGGACGAGATCGTCATGCTCGGCGGCCACCTCGATTCGTGGCACGGCGGCACGGGCGCGACCGACAACGCGGCCGGCGTTTCCGTTGCGATGGAGGCCGTCCGTATCCTGCAGGCGCTCGGCGTCAAACCGCGCCGGACGATCCGCGTCGGTCTCTGGGGCGGTGAGGAGCAGGGGCTGCTGGGCTCGCGCGCATATGTCGCACAGCACTTCGGCTCGCGTCAGGCAGCCCGCGGCCAGAACGAATTCGCGGCCATGGTCAGCCCCGGCGGACAGCTCGCCACCAAGCCCGATTACGATAAATTCTCGGCGTACTTCAACCTCGACAACGGGACCGGCAAGGTTCGCGGCGTCTATCTGCAGGGCAACGAAGCCGTCCGGACGATCTTCCGCGCCTGGCTCGCTCCGTTCCGCGATCTCGGCGCCTCGACCCTGACCATCAGCAATACCGGCGGCACCGATCACCTGGCGTATGACGCAATCGGTCTGCCCGGCTTCCAGTTCATCCAGGATCCGGTCGAATACGATACCCGGACCCATCACTCGAACATGGACGTCTATGACAGGATTCAGTCGGATGACATGAAGCAGGCTTCGGTCATCATGGCCGCTTTCGTCTACAACGCAGCCATGCGCGACGCAAAACTGCCTCGCAAACCGATGCCGGCCGCTCAGCAGGCCAGCACCCGATAGCTGTTACGTCATTGACGGTCTGAAAGGGGCTCGAAATCCGGGCCCCTTTTATAGTTTCCAGTGGTAACTGCTCAGCCCTTGAGAAGAATAATTTAGACGCCAAGGCGCCAAAAGGGCCAAGATGGAATTCAGGGCGGGATAGCTCACTCTTCCTCCATCTCGCCGATCGAACATCGGTTAGATCCGGATCTTCATTGCCTGAA
>CALBSU010000549.1 GCA_937967285.1 uncultured Acidobacteriota bacterium | reverse complement strand
TTCGGATCGTTCGGATTGGCTCCCGGGCGGAGTGAAGTGATCCCGAGCTGTTCCATCATGTTCTGATGGTCCCGCCGTGTGGCCTCCTGCCGCGCCTGCTGTTCGGGCGTGAGCTGCCTCTGCTGCTGCGCGAAGATGGCGACGCAGGTGAATACGATAACCATCACCGCGCCTAATGCGATTGATCTTTTCATGACCGGCCTCATATGGGATGTTGAAGGATTTGAACGCTATCAGGTCTTTCGACAAGTCCGGTATTTTAAACCAATCCACGCGGATAATCACTTCACGGGTGAGATCCGCAAAATGTGAATATCAAAGTGAGCCCGTCCGGCTTATAAAATCGGGTTGGTCGAGGGCTTACCGGCGAGGAAAAAGAGCCCTGGATTCTGAATTGAGCTATAATATTCGTCGTCGTAATTTGAAGAATAAGCATTCGGTAGTGTGCAATGTTGCCTGAAACGATCAAAACCAAACAAGCGCAACTGAGGGACGTTTGCCGGAGATATCGCGTCCGGGAACTGAGTCTGTTCGGCTCCATGGCTCGCGGGGATTTCAACGACCAAAGCGACGTTGACTTGCTGGTCGAGTTTGAGCCTGACGTAGAGGTTGGCTTTCTCGCTCTGAGTAGATTTCAACGCGAGTTATCTGAAATCCTCGGGCGTCCGACTGACCTCGTTCCCAAACTCGGATTGAAACCGGCAATCAAACAAGAAGTGCTAGCGAATTCAGAGTTGTTGTATGCGGCATGAAGAGCTTTATTTGAGAGATATTGTGGAGGCCGCAGTTGCGGTTGACGGGTTTCTCGCGGGCGTGACACAAAATGAATTCCTTGCAAGCGATCTCATACGCAGTGCGGTCCTGCACAAACTGACGATAATCGGTGAGTCTGCTGCGCGGATATCTCGCGATTTTGCCGATCGGTTCCCGGAAATCGATTGGGCCGCGATTTCCGGTTTTCGCAATATCGCAGTTCATGAGTACTTTGCCGTTGATTGGAGGATCGTTTGGGTGGCTGCGGCAAAAGAGACCCCGGTTCTCAGGGAACAGATCGAAATAATATTGAAGGAAGAGTTTTCCAGGTAGCCAGCTCGATTGTCCGCCTCATTCCTGCAAATGTGTGCGCCCAACAGCTGTTATCATCGGCAAAAATCCTTCACCAAACTCTATGGAGAGCCGTTGCTCCGGAATTGGTGTTCACCTTCGCCGTAATACACACCTGATCCGCCACTCGCTATCCAGCCGAGGTGTACCGCGACGACTGGCCGGACTCGAGACCGCACAGTTTCTCGAAAACGTCGCCACGAAGCCGGAGAGGATCTTCTTGATTGCAGTACCGGCCGACGCCGTCAGGATCATGACGCTTCAGACCGCCGCATGAGGCACGGGAGACAGCGTCGAAGGATGGCTGAGAGACATCATTGAAGGGATGATTACCGGCCGGCATCTATCGTGATGCCGGCGAAGGTGTCGGATTCTTCTTTCCTGCCTTTCTCTCTTGCTCTAGCTCCTTCTCTCTTTTCTGTATCTGCTTTTCCAGGTCTCGCATTTTTCTGAGATCGACTACTCCGTCATCATGAAACCCTACGTCAAAGAATAGAATTTCCCACCCCGACTCTCTGCCGTATATATGCCTATCCGTATTCTGGTGAACAAAGGATACTACGAACCAAATAACGATCATGGCAAGCACGATCGTCATACATATTGTTTGCCCACGCGTGTACTGTTTCATGCTTCGACCTCCTGGGAAGAGCCGGCCGGAGTAAGCCTCCCCCTCAAGAGAACTCCGGCCGGCATCGAGCCTCGCTTGACGCCCGAGATCGTCTATCGTGATTCAGGCGTAGGTGTCGCCGGATTCGGAGGCGCGAAGACACTGGGAGGTCGTGCAGACCCTGTGAATGACAGGGGATGGAAAACTATCGACTCCCAAACTGAATCTCGTCAGGACTCGCACTTATCCGTAAAGCCATGTGCCTGAGCCACTAAGAACCAAACGAATAGCAGGACGATTAGAGTAATCGCTTCCTTATCGTCCCTTGATAGTTTCTTCTTCAAATCTCCTCCTTATGGCCGGGGAAAGCCTCTCCCTCAAGAGAACTCCGGCCGGCATCGGGCATCGCATGTCGCCCGAGACTGTTACAAAATCAGAACAAACAACGACATTGGGACACTCATCGTGTAGGCCCCGTAGGGGGATGAGAATAAAGCCAGGGATAAAGCGAGGCTGCCCCCTGGTAGGTGAGGTTATTTGAGGCACGCCCTGAAAGGGTGATAGAGAACGGTTTATTTATTGCGGTCCTTCATTTCTTCAAAATCCAGGGACAAGAATACCTCAGCAGGGACCTGAAAATACTCCGCCAGTCTTTTGATCTGGGTGTTGCTGGGTTTTCGTTTGCCGCTGATCACCTCGGAGGTCACGCCACGGCTGCCCAATACCGGTTCCAAATCCCTGTTGCGGAGTCCGCGATCCTCCATCAGGAACCGGATGACTTCATGAGGCGGAGCGACGGGAATGGGATATTGCTCATCGTCGTACTTCTCGACAAGAAGAGTGAGCATCTCCAGAAGCCGGTCCTGCTCGGGAGAGATTCGATCTTCGGGAATGACTGCCAGTTTGTTCATAACGGCGGTGAGACGATCATATTCGGCGTCGCTGGTGATGACGGCGGGCAAGGTCTCAGCGAGCAATTGGCCATATTTTCTGGAATCGAGCCGGTTCCGCTTTGCTTTCGCGCCCCCCTGTGGTTTCTTTTCAGCAGTAACAGTCATTTTTCCACTTGCCTCTGTCATATTCCCTGTGAGTCAGGACATGCAGTATATAGATCTTCTGGCGACGATAGTTAATATGGCTGACCAGTCTGAACTTATTGCCGCCGATATTGAATATCGTGCATTCGCAAACAGCATCTGCGCTTGGAAAGGCCGCCCTTGTTTCCGCCAGATTCTGCCAGCGGGCTTTCGTGGCGATCCGGGCCCACGCTTTCAATGGCGCTTCTGAGTCCGGAAAATCCTGCCAGAACTTCTTCAGCTTCTTCCTGGTTATGATATGCACTTAAGGATTTTTCCTCCCAGGATTTGCAGAGTGCATGTTCTCAGATTTGAGAGCATACTGCAATCTCTAAATTTGGCAGGGTGGCTGGTCTAAACAGAAAAGGCCACCCGTGGAGGGTGGCCTTTGGGATGGCCAGGGAGGGAGTCGAACCCCCGACACACGGATTTTCAGTCCGTTGCTCTACCAACTGAGCTACCTGGCCCTATCTCTTTCAAGGTCAGCGCTTTACGCTCTTCAGTGATGACGTCTCAGCGCGATCATGGGTTACGACCTGATGATTCCTGCCTCGGCCGTAAGCGGGTAAATTACAATCCCGGGATAAAAAAGTCAACACGTAAAATGGGCTCGAATGGCCGATATGGAGAATTATTCTTGATTGTGAGGCAAAAGGGGATCGCTGGTGGGGGCACCGGCGATCCCCGATCGGATAAATAATATCCGTGTGATCAGAACTCGAAGCGCAGCATCCACTGGAGTGTGCGATTGGGTCTGAAGCTGGTTGCGGCTCCGAAGCCGGTACGATTGGTCTCGGAAGCGAGATTATTGATCGTTGTACTGCCCGGCGCCGCGAATGTGGCCGTAGAATTGACTCCCGCGATCTGCGTGTGATTGAGGGCATTGAAGGCATCGAGACGGGCCTCAACGCGGAAGCTCTCACGGATGTAGATCCTCTTCGACACCGAGAGGTCCCAGTTATTGATAGCCGCGTTGGTCATGTAGTTTCGTCCCGATTCGAGTCCGCGGCTGCCGACATTCGGGGCCTGAAACACCGATGTGTCGAACTGGCTGACGACGTTGGAGCTGTTGCCTGAGCCGGGATTGCCGTTGATGATGCAGCGTGCGCCGTTGTCGCTGGTCGATCCGGTCAGGTTGATGGTCGAGAAGCCGACGATGTTGCAGGTGACCGTGTAGGGCGATCCGCTGGTATAACGGTAGATGCCCGAAAGCTGCCAGTTGTTGGCGGCGTAGCCGATCAGCCGGTTGCTGGTGAATTTCGGAAGTTCGTAGACCCAGTTGAAGACCAGGTTGTGGGTCCGATCGAAGTCCTGACGACCGTAATTGATGCGATCGTTGCCGTCGATTCTCACCCCGCCGCTCTCATCGCCGCTGGTGATTCCCAATGCTTTGCTCCATGTGTAATTGGCGCTGATCAGAATTCCTCTTGAAAAACGCCGGTTGAGGGATAGCTGCATCGAATGGAAATTGGAGTTCTCGGCGAATTCAGCGTAGCGAATATTGCCGTAACCCGGATAGGGGCGATAGAGCACGTCGGGCAGAGCGTTGCTGCCGTTGGTCGTCTTCGCTTTGGTCGGGTCCTGGTTCTCCGGCAGGAAGGCGGAGCCGAAAGGCGTTGAATTGATCTGGCGATAACGCGGCAGATGATGTCCCATCGAACCGACATAGGAGACATCCAGTACGGTATCGAAGGGCAGTTTGTACTGAGTTCCGAGGTTGAACGCATAGGTCGACGGGATTTTGGCGTCCGGTTCCATCGCCCTGATTGACGGAGGGGTGATGGTTGGCGTGTTGCTCGATATGTTTTGGAGCAGACCGAAGTCGAAGACGGAGACCAGTGTCGTCGGCGGGTTGCTGTTGTAATCGTAGACCAGATTCCCCTGAGGGCGGTCGTAGAAGATGCCGAAGCCTCCGCGCAGGATCAGATTGTTGTTGCCGGTCAGGTCTATCGCGAAGCCGAACCTTGGAGCGAAGAGCACACCCTGATCGTCGGTCAGGGCTTTCGGGATTCCGCCGGTGCCGGCGAGGAAGAGACCGTTGGCGACGTTGCCTGAATTCGGCACGATTCGCCCCACGAACAGAGTGTCGAGCAGGGTGTTGTCGCGGGTCAGCGGAACGCCTGAAGCGAGGATCGCCGGATCGACCGCGCGGCGCGCCGAGGTCTGGCTGCCGCCGGTGCAGGTGGCCGCTCCGTTGATGCAGACCGGGACATAGATTCTCGGGGCTGCCGAAAGCGAGTACTGATTGATGTCGAAATTCGAGGCCAGGTAATTGACGTCACGCGCCGGAGGCATCCATGCGAACCTCACTCCGTAATCGAGCGTCAGTCGCCTGAGGACCTTCCAGTTGTCCTGAACATACCATTCGAGGTTCTTGTACTTGTAGACTCCGGTCGTTCCGGACGATGCCTGGGTGTATGTCTGATAGACGCCCGTCAGGGCATTGGCGAATCCGACCTGAGTGTCGAACGGGTTGTTGACCGACTCGCCGAAGTTGATGACGGCGTTCTTGTCGACGCGATTGGTCTGGTTCTTGGTGCTCCAGTGGTAGAAGACTCCGATCTTCGAATTATGCTGTCCCCAGACTTTCGAGATGCTGCCGGCGATGTCGTCTGTCCGGCTGTCGTAGATCTGCGGCGCCCTGCCGGTCCGGAAGTTCGGCCCGCTGCCGAAGGAGGAGCCGAAGGTGAATCCGCTCAGGATGTCGTCGACCACAGCATCGGGATAGACTAGCGGCAGATCCTGGAGACCGGTGGCTGTTCTGGTGTAGGCATTGTCGCTGATCGTCCCTTTGTAGTTGGCTCTGTTGAATCCGTACGTGATTTCAACCACGGTAGTCAGATTAAGCGATCCGTTGGCCGTACCCGCAAAGCCGAGTTTCGGAGTCGATCGCTGGAGGCCGAAAATACCGAGGTTGCCTGCGATCATGTCCGAGTCGCTGAAAAGGCCGGTATAGGGGTTGAAATCTGATGCGTCGTTATTTAGAAGTCTGCCGTAGATTCGCCAGTTCTGGCTCAGATTGTAGTCGACTCTGATGGTATCGTTACGATCCTTGGCCGATGACGAGATCTGACTGGTGTAGTTGAAGTTCTCATTACCGACCGGAGTATAGTTGGGCAGCGGATAGATCGAGAGGATCTTGAGTCCCGGGGCATAGAGTCGATTTGCCGGGATCTTGCCCAGCACGCCGCCGTCCTTGAAACAGCCTGAGGTGTTGCTGGCGCTGCAGGGCAGGCTTAGCGTCCAGTCTTTGATATAAGGGAAGATCGCACCGGCATTGTTCCGGGATTGCGAAAAATCGCCCTTCCGCTCGAGCTCGGTCGGGACCCTGACGTGTCTGACGGTATTTGGCGACGTGCGCTGTGTCCATTCCTGATTCCAGAAGAAAAACAGT
>CALBSU010000548.1 GCA_937967285.1 uncultured Acidobacteriota bacterium | reverse complement strand
GATTCGTAATTCGGCCTGACTCCCAGATTGTGGAAGAGGAAGGCGTAGATATCCGCCGTCTGTTCGATCGACTTGCTGGTGCTGCTGGCGCCGTGCCCCGATTTGGTATCGATGCGGATCAGGACAGGGTTGCTGCCGCGATGCTTCTCCTGCAGCGTGGCGGCATATTTGAACGAATGGGCCGGAACGACCCGATCGTCGTGATCCGCCGTCGTGACCAGAGTCGCCGGATAATTGTCGCCCTCGCGGATGTTGTGAAGCGGCGAATATTTGTACAGCGCCTGGAATTCGGCTTCGTTGTCGCTCGAACCGTAATCGGCGATCCAGTTCCATCCGATCGTGAATTTATGGAATCGGAGCATGTCCATCACGCCGACCTGGGGAATCGCCGCGCGGAAGAGTTCCGGACGCTGGTTGATGCACGCTCCGACAAGCAGTCCGCCGTTCGATCCGCCCTGGATCGCAAGTTTCGCCGGCGAAGTATATTTGGCCGAGATCAGATATTCGGCTGCGGCGATGAAATCGTCGAAGACGTTCTGCTTCTTGAGCTTGGTCCCGGCCTCATGCCATTTTTCGCCGTATTCGCCGCCGCCGCGCATGTTGGCCGAGGCATAGACGAATCCCTGTTCGAGCAGCGCCAGTCGAAGCGAATTGAATGACGGGTTGGTGGTGATGTTGAACCCGCCGTATCCGTAGAGGAGCGCCGGATTGTTTCCGTTCAGCTTGAGCCCCTTCTTGTGGACGATGAACATCGGGACTTTCGTGCCGTCCTTGCTCGTGTAGAAGACCTGGCGGGTCTCATAGTCCTCCGGATTGAAATCCGGGATTTTCGGCGCCCTGAAGAGCGAACTCTTGCGGGTGGCGATGTCGTAACGGTAGATCGTCGGCGGGAAGTTGAACGACGAGAAGGTATAGAAGACGAACTTGTCTTCCTTCTCCCCGCCGAAACCGCCGGCTGAGCCGAGCCCCGGCAGTTTGATCTCATTTTCGAGCCTGCCGTCGAGGCTGTAGACATAGGCGCGGGTCGTGACATCCTTGAGATACGTGGCGAACAGTTTGCCGCCGGCCGTGCCGGCATTCTGCAGCGGTTCGGCCTTTTCGGGCAGGACGTCCTTCCAGTGACTCTCCTCCGGATGTTTCGGATCGAACAGGAAGACACGTCCGTTGGGCGCCTTGCGGTTGGTCTCGATCAGGAATTTATCGCCGACGTTGTCGACCACGCTGAAGCTGTCGTCGCCGATCTCGGCCACAATCGGGGTGAAGCCGGCATTCTTTCCGGGCTCCATGAAGAAGAGCGAGTTCCCTTTCTTACCCAGCCCGCGCTCCGAGATGCTGAGAATCACGAACCGCTCATCCTCTGTCGTCCTGGCGTTGTGAAAACGCTGCGGATGCGCCTTGTCTTCATAAATCAGGCGATCCTCGGACTGCGCCGTCCCGATTTTGTGGTAGAAGACCTTGTGCCCCTCGTTCTTCGATGAAAGCTCACGACCTTTTTCCGGTTCGTCGTAACGGCTGTAATAGAATCCATCGCCCTGCCACGAGATCCCGGATACCTTGATCCATTTCAGAACATCAGGCAGGGCCTTGCGCGAAGCCACTTCCATGACGAAATATTCCTGCCAGTCCGATCCGCTCTTCGAGATTCCGTACGCCGCGTACTTCCCGTCCTTCGAGATCGAGAACGCGCCGAGCCGCGCCGTTCCGTCGGCCGAGAACTTGTTCGGGTCGATCAGCACTTCCGGCGTCCCGTTGAGCCCCTTCTGAATGTAGAGCACGCTCTGGTTCTGCAAACCGTCATTCTTCGAAAATGTGAAGTATTCTCCGCGCCTCGACGGCGATGAATATTTCGGATAGTTGAAGAGGTTCTCGAGCCGGTTCTTGATCGCTCCACGATACGGGATCTTCTCCAGATAACCGAACGTCACCTTGTTCTGCGCTTCTACCCAGGCCGCGGTCTCGGCCGATGTGTCGTCCTCCAGCCAGCGGTACGGATCTGGAACCTTCGTTCCGAAATAGGTGTCGACGTGATCCACCTTCCGCGTCACCGGATACTTCAGCGATTCCTGCGCAACCTGGTCCCTCGCCAGAAGCGGAACCAGAATAGCCGCGATCAGAACTGTCACAAATATGTGTTTTTTCATCTTGCATCCTCCGATGTGATGGCCTATTATTGCAGCATTCAAGGAGAAGGAAGACAGTGCAGACTGTCTTGAACCACAAGAATAAGCGGAACGGCCAATAGAGCAAAACGAAAATCCGCAATCGAAATCAAGTCCAAAAAAAATAAAACGGGCAATACGGGTCATAATCCGTCGGCTGTCATTGAGCTGAACGGATCATAATAAATATTCACCCGAAGATAATTTCCTCGATCCGTATCCCGGCAGGTATCGACAAGCTCTGACATCCCTGGCCTTTGTTGATCAGACGATCCTTCGTTCTCATAGTTCAAACAAACGGAGGCACCATGGGATTACCGGAAATCTTCAACACATCGCAGACTGACAGTTTCGAGCAGACGTTAATGATGACGACGTTCGAGCTGACATCATGGCTCGTGGCGTTTGTGGCGGTCATGACCATCCTGGTGGCGGTCATGGGGATCGTGCATCTGCTGCGTTCGGAGTCGAAGGCTGAGCCCCGCCCGAAGCGTGCCGTCAGGCGGCATCTTCCTGCCTCAGGGCGGAGGGTACATGCCCTGGATTTGAAGGCGACAGCAACCAGGCAGATTTGAGCTTCGAATTATATTGGATACTGTGAAGCCGTCCGGCGGTAAGACCGACTGGCGGCGATTAAGGTATTGCATATCGGGCGGCGCGGATTGCGCCGCTTTTTTATTTCCGGGTGACGCTCTGGTATCATCCCGGCATGGATTCGATCACTCAGGGATTGCTTGGAGCAGCAGCAGCACAGGCCTTGACGGGGCGCAGGTTGCCGCGGAAGGCGGGGCTGATCGGCGCCGTCGGGGGATTGATACCCGATCTGGATGTTTTAATCAGATCGGCTTCTGACCCGACCGTCGGATGGCTGTTCCATCGCCATTTCACTCACAGCCTCTTCTTCATCCCCATCGGCGGCCTGATAGCGGCTCTGCCGTTCATATTTCTGAAAGAGTTCCGCGGTTACAGGCGTCAGGTGCTGCTGGCGGCAACGATCGGATACGCGACGCATGCCCCGCTGGATATGTTCACGAGCTACGGAACGCAGCTCTTCTGGCCGTTCTCGAATGCCAGGGTTGCGTTCGACTGGATCGGGATCGTGGACCCGGTCTACTCGATCATGCTGCTGATCGGAGTGGCGCTGACCGCCCGCAGCGGAGCTCCCCGCCCGGCTCGGACGGCGCTGCTTCTGACGACTGCCTACATTCTGTTCGGCGGATGGCAGCATCATCGCGGGGTCGAGACACAGCGTGAAATGGCCGCGCTGAGAGGCCACGGAATCGAACATTCGCGGGTCATGCCGGCGCCCGGATGGCTGGTCTTCTGGCGTTCGACCTATATCGCCGACGGCCGGATCTTTGCCGACGGCATCAAGGTCCCGTGGCTGGGCCGGAAGATGGTCCTCGAGGGATCGTCTGCGGATGTCGTGACGATCGAAGACCTGCCTGAGACGGCTCGACGCAATCCGGAATCGATGCGTCGATTCCAGATCTTCCGATGGTTCGCCGACGGCCTGATCGCTCCTGTCGCGGGCGATGATCATGCCTACGGCGACATGCGCATCACCGCCGCGGTCGAATCCATGGCCCCGTTGTGGGGGCTGCAGATCGATGCCGGGACCGGCGAGGCCGCGGGATGGAATCCACCGATCTCGGCTCCTCGCGACTACAGGGGGCTCGTCAGGGGGCTGATCTTCGGCGATGAACGCTACCGGCCGCTGCCGGACCTCCGGGCAAACGCAGAGACCCAGAGGGAGCAGAAGGGAATAACCGCGAAGGACGGGAATGAGGCTAAGAATTTGAATCGCAAAGGACACAAAGGAGGCAAAGGTTTCTATGGGTATCAATATCCGGGCCCCATCCACCGGGCA
>CALBSU010000547.1 GCA_937967285.1 uncultured Acidobacteriota bacterium | reverse complement strand
GCAGTCATTTACGCTCGCCGGTCACAATGCCGGCAATGATCGGGACCGTCAGACGATTGACATTATTCTGTGCGCTGTTCGCCCACATGACGATCGTCACATCCTTGCCCGGGATGTAACCGCCGTCGCTCTGAAAGCCGAGCGTCTCACCGCCGTGCCCGAGGACTCCCTTGTTCTCGAGCATTCCATGGCCGTACTTCGTACCTACGCCGAGGACGCCGATGCCGGCGGCCGGTATCCCAAGCATGAGATCCAGAGTCCGCTTGCTCCTGAAAAGCTTTCCCGTGAACAGCGCCTTGAGAAAAACAGAGAAATCAGTGGAAGTCATGACCACGGCGCCGGCCGACCAGCCCTGACTGGCGTTCCAGTCACGAGTGCTGAACGTGAATGGCGGCATGTAATATGACTGCGGCAGGGAACCGGCCACCGGACCTCCCCTTTGAAGATAGGCCGTCTTCAACCCCAGCGGCTTGAATATCCGCTCGCGCAGGTTCTCCTCGTAAGACCTGCCGGTCGCCTTTTCGATAATCAGACCGAGCAGGATGTAGCCGGTGTTGCTGTATGCCCATTTGCCCTTTTCGCCGGGCTTGAAGAGCTGCTTGCCGTCAGCGGCAACAAGTTCGACAAGCTCGAACGGAGTGAATGCCCGGGTCAGCATCTTGCGGTTTTGCGTGCCGGATGAGATCTTGCCTCCTTCAGTCTCGATCTCGAAATAATCGGACAGGCCGCTGGTGTGAGTCAGCAGCATCTCAATCGTGATCTCATTTCCGCCCGGCAGTCTGGCGGCCAGGTCCGGCAGCCATCGGCTGAGCCGGTCCGAGGTTCGCAGCCTTCCGCTCTCCTGCAACTGATAGATGATTGACGAAGTCATCATCTTTGTATTGCTGCCGATCTGATAGTTCGAATCGGCCTTCAACGGCTCACAGGTCGAGATATCCGCCACGCCGACGGATTTGAAATACCGGCCGGCGGGAGTGATCACCAGCAGCGAGGCGCCGGGCGCGGGCCGTGTTCCACTCTCGACGAAGCCGACCAGTACCTTGTCGAGCTGATCTGTCGTCGCCGGATCGAGCCCGTTGTCGAGGGCATTGATCGAGACCGCATTCTTACCGCATCGATCGACCAGCGTCGGCGCGCTGAACGTGAGCGTCCCTTTGTCCTTCAGTATAACGATCAGCATCATTCCCCGGACGAAGATCTGGTCAGCCCGGCCCAGCAGGTCGACAAACAGATCGCCCTTCGAACCGGGCGGGCAGGCCGCAAGCGTGGCCGGCCCCGGTGTGATCGAGATATTCGGGACAGTGAACTTATAGCCGGCGATGACGCGGTTGCAGTCGGCAGTTATATTGAGCGAACCGTCAGCATTGAATTGAAGAATATACCTGTCCGGGTTTTCGATATTTACAGTGGTCTGATCCGCGGACATATAGCTCTTCCACAGCCAGCGCGTGGCCAGAAGCGCATCAGTTTTTTCGTCTGCGCTATGCAAAACCTCCGCCGTAACGGTCGGTTGAATTCCCGGAAGTCTCATGGTCGTGGTGAATAAGCATAGCAATATAAGAGATTTAGTTAAGAGCAGTTTTCTTCTGATCATGTGATTTTCATTTCCTGTAGCGTAAATTGAGATACATACCGATTGCGAGAAACATCAGTTGCGGCCCCCAGACCGACAGCGATACGGGCAGACTGGACTGTTTGCCCGCAGCCTCGAAGACCGTCATCAGCAGCCAGAAGACGAGGCTGATGCCGACGCCGGCGGCGACTCCGACAATGGGACTGATTCGTCGCGCTCGTTTGGACGTGGCGAACGGGATAGAAAGCAGGGCCAGCGTGAAGCAGGAGAAGGGAAACGCGAGACGCTTGCTCAGATCGAGCCTGAACTCCTCGGTCGCCATGCCGATCTCGCTCAGCCGTGTGATGTAGTCATTCAGGTCCCCGGAGCTCATCTTGCTCGATTCGTTGACGGTTCTTTTGAAGATGCCGGCGCCGTCCTCGATGGTTATCGACTGAGATTTGAGCGGCGCACGCTGGACGGTGAAATCGGCATTGATGACATCCGCCCATCCGTCGGCGGCGACCCAGACCGTCGGCTTCTGCTGCGCGGCCTCCACGAAATGCGAGGCCCTGACGACAGTCCCTTTCTTCGGCGAGAGCTGGTACATCGATCCGTTCTGGAGCGTATTGTCCTCGTCGATGCGCTGAAAACTGTAGATGATGTTGTTCTTGCCGTAGACCCACTTGCGCCCGAAGGCGATCGTCATCTGTTCGAGCTGCCGGTTCTTGATTCGGTGGTATCGGACGTCCTGCTCGCGGTTGGTGTGCGGGAGAACGTAATTAGACGACAGCCAGAGCCCGCCGGCCAGCGAAGCCGCGACGATCATGATCCCGCCGACTATTCTGATCGGCGCCTGTCCCGCGGATTGGAGCGCGATCAGCTGGTTGGTCCGCGCCAGCACGCTGCAACCCGTCAGAATCGCCACCAGCATCGCGAACGGCGAAACGAAATACGCCAGCTGGGGAGAAAGATAGCCCAGATAGCCGGCCGCATATCCGATCGTCGAATCGCTCTTTGAAAGCGCGGGAATCAGATCGAAGAGCGTGAAGATAACGGAGGTCACAACCAGCGCGAAGAGCCCCAGAAAGTAGTACTTGGCGATCTCGCTGACCAGCAGGTAGTTGATCAGGTTGAGGAGCGAGAATCGAACCCGCTTGCCAGGTATTCTGACCGGCGCTTCAGGCGGCGAGCCGGATGCCAGCAGCCCGCGGACCGAATCGGCTGTCCTGGCCACGAACGCTCTCAGGCTGTCGATGAAGCGGAAATGGGGCAGGGAGGGCCCCCTGAACAACCTGCGACTTGTCAGAAAATTCCTGATCGAATACGCCGCCAGCAGGATGTTTGCCAGCCAGACGCCCAGCCAGACCGGCAGCGCACCGGAGTTGGCCATATTCTGGCCCGTCACCAGTATCAGGTAATAGATCAGCGCGATGAAGATGATCAGCATCACCGTCCGCGGCCGCGTCGTGAACTTCCTGCCGCGCAGCGAAACGATGAAAGAGATCACGGTCAGTGTCAGGCAGGCGAACGGAAACGAAAACCGCCTGTGCCATTCGACCAGCGCCCGCCGCCTGTCATCCGGTTTAACCGCCGTTCGCGCGATCCGGCTGACCTCTGCCGTCGTCATCTCGTTGAGCGGCCCGGTCTCGGCGCGTGCCTCTATCTGCGCGCGCTCCTCGTCCGTCATCATCTCCTTCTGAGTCAGCTTGATCGAGAGCTTCTCGAAGACGGACGTATCCTGCACCGTGACCGATTCGGCCGGCAGGGAAGGCGCCTCGCTCCCCAGCGGCTTGAACGCATACGACAGACCGTTCCTCAGCTCCGCCTCGAGCGATACGCTCGGCTCCGAGATCAGCCTCAACTGCCCGCGCTCCGCCGACAGTATCCGGTTCTTTCCGGTCTTCTTGTCCTGCTGCAGAATGAACACCCCCAGCCATTCGCCTGTCTTCTGATCTATGTTCTCAACGTAGAAGAGCACGTCCGGAAACGACGTGATGAAGACATGCGGTTTGATGCGGTTGTTCGCCTCTTCCAGCAGAATCCTTGTCCGCAGACCTTTCAACAGCTTGAGCGACTTCGGCGCTATCTCAGCCGACAGGTATCCCGTCAGAACCGTCCCGATCAAACCGATGAAGATGAAGGGCAGGGCGATGCTCAGCCTGCTGATCCCCACCGACTGCGCCGCTATCAGCTCGCTGTCCGACGACAGACGACTGCACGTGATCACCGTCCCCAGCAACAGTGCCACCGGCAATGTGATGATCACTATCCCCGGGATCAGGCTCGCCATGAACTGCGCCGTCACCCTGCCTGAACTCTGAAACGACAGAATGATGTTCGAATACTTCCCAACCTGCTGCACGAAGACCAGCATCGTCAGGATCAAAAAGGTGAGCGCGATGAAAGGAAGCCCTTCCTTGACTATCGAATAAAAGAGCCTCCAGGGTTTGTGGTAACGGGCCATAATGAAGATATAGTATAATGCCGGATGTCAGGACCACACAATCCGGTCAGACGAACAATCCGATTTCGGCCACAACGGCGAGGCTGACCTGATCGAAACGCTTCGCACTGTGCCGGCGAGCCTGTCTTCAGTCGCGGCTGTCGTCGGGCATATCCTCTTCACTCCCGTGACCATCGGCTCACAGCACATCGGTCGATGGTCAACTCCGCGTTGCTGGCAGTAACAGGCGTCCCTGGCGTTGAGAATCAGGAGGCTATGTGAAGAACAACGTATTCATCAGCTATTCGCGGCAGGAGGTCGGATTTGTCGATGAGCTTGCGCATCAGCTAGAGAAGGAGGGTTTCGAGATCTGGCTCGATTATCGGAGCCTGGTGCCGGGCACCCCGTGGGCCAGGCAGATCGAACAAGGCGTCGACCGGTCAGATGTCATCCTGCTGGTGGTCTCGAAGTCCTCGATGGCCTCGAAGTACGTCGAATTCGAGTGGCAGCGCGTGGTCGAGATGGAAGGGAAGAGGATCATGCTGCTGATCTTCGAGGCGGTCGAACTGCCCGAGGTGCTCGAGAAGTACGAATGGGTCGATTTCCGAGGCAAGTACGATGACGCCATGGTGGAACTGGTTCGCCAGGTGAAGGCGCGCGAGGAGGAAGAGCACCCCGTGCCCGAGACGGGATTCAGGGTTCCCTCGATCGTCTGGCGGGCTTTCTGGCTGAGCGTTTTGACAGCACTCCTCTCGCTGCCTGCGTGGTGGACGATCTTCGTGCCTTTCTTTCTGCTGACACTGCCGTATCGAATATTCAAGCGGGACTACAACATCACGCAGGTGCAGGCAGCGCTCTGGCTCCTGCCCATCTCGCTCGCCTTGACCATCATCACCCGCTTGCCCGACGATTGGCTGTTGGTCGGCTTATTTCTGCTTTCGTTGTTGGCGGCGCCGACTCTGGCTCTGGTCCTGAGATCGCGGGGAATGCAGCGCTGGGGCAAGCCGCAGGCCTGCCTGACGAAATTCGCAAATCCATATCATCCGGGGGAAGAGGCGCCCCTGCCGGTCGCCTTCTTCATCGATCATGCCCCGCAGGATCGACGTGTGGCGGATGAAATGGTACGGAAGTTTCAGGAACTCGGTCATCCGCGCGCCATGGAGATCGAGACTGCAAAAGCGGTCTTCGTTTTGCTCTCCGGATACAAGCAGGACACCGAAGCCAACCCCGAACGACAAGTAGTCTATCCGGTCATGCTGCAGACCTGCCAGCCTGCCGAGAAATTATCGAAGATCCAAAGGATAGACTTTCGAGGCGGGGTGAGGAATCTGGACGCCATGGCCAGGCTCCTGCCGCATCCGGACAGGTTGCTGGCGGCCCTGGGCGTGCGCCCGGCGGGAAACCGTTTGGTTATGCCGCCCATCATTATGAGCATGTACTACTTCCTGCTGCTGCTCGGAATCTTCACGCTGGGCAGCATCGTTGACAGCGGGCTCAAGAATCGCAAGGGATTCATAGCGGGATTGACCGCCACTGCGATCTCGTTGCCTTTGTTGGGTGTCTTGCTTCTGCTCATGCTGCGCGCACTCACCAGGCGCAGCGGCAGGCTGGCCTCATTCATGGTCTTCAGCCTGGGCCTGGTCGGACTCGGCCTGCTGCTGTACATCCATGTTATCGGGCAGTTCGTCGACGTCGAGGCGGCGAATAACTATACATTGACGTTGACCTATCCGTTGTATGCACACGTCGTCGGTATGACCGTCATGGGAATTTTTATGGCTTACCGATATCGTGACGTGTGGAGATGGTTCCCAGCCAAATCACCGAAAAAGTAGGGGAAGAAGGCCTCGACCAACCCGGGTCACCACACCTGGTGCGTCTGATAATAGATCTTATGTGCGGATCAGTAGAAAGTAAAAAGTAGAAAGTAGAAAGTACCGAAGCGCACTTTCTACTTTTTACTTTCTACTTTCTACTTTTTCCAGAGTCCAAGAACCTTCATTCTATATTCGACCAGTGCCTGGCTGACGCCGAAATGAGCGGCGATGGAGCGGACGGAATTTCCTGTCATGATGAGCGACGCGAGTTGCTGGTATGGGACGAGCGCGGCGGCGCCGACGCCGTACGCTTCTTCTTCTATCTGTTTGAGATAAGTTCTGCCTGGACGATCGCCTGTTCGGATGGTGCTGGGCTGATGTCCGAGCAAGGCGTGGCAGATCTCCTCCATCAGCGTGGCGGTCTGTCGGTTCGGGCTCTGCGCATCATTAATAATGATGATTCTGGAGCCGTCTGGAAGGATTTCGGTGGCTGCGCCCGACCACTGGCCCGAGGATTTGAGGTGTTCCCGGGAGGTTTCCGAGAGCCCCTCGAGAGCGCTGAGCCTGACGACGCGGAGGTTGGCCAGAGCGGCCAGGGCCATCGGATCGAGCCTCGCTTCGGGCGGAACGCCGGCGAAGCGTCTGATCTCGATGGCCTTCTTTTCGAACTGCCGCCATTTCTCGCCGGCCGGCGGCAGAGCGTCCGGCTTGATCGTCGGCCTGCGCATCTACTACTTTTTAAACTGGTTATAGGCGACGCGGAAGAGTTCGGCCAGCGCATTGGCGGTCTCAGGCGTCAGGTTCTTGTCGGCCCGCAGGTGCGCCTCGACGATATCGGGCGTCGATTCCATTGGGTGATAGACCACTGGAGGCTCGACGGTCGCGCGACCCGCCATAAAGCGTTCGAGCGGAAACTTCGCCCACCGAGCGATGCGCGCCAGAGTCGGCGTGTCCGGCACTCCGGTCCCGTTCTCGATCCGCGATAATGTCGAGGCGCTGACGTCTGTCAGCCGGGCGACCGCCCTCAGCGACAGCCGCTCCGTCTCACGCTTCCGCTTGATGTACCTGCCCAGCTCCTCCACATCGACCACTGCTTCCATTTTCTGTTCTGTCAGATTCTCCATATTTGCCCATTGATGTGATTAAGTCTTTTCTTATCTATGATTTAAAATCCTCTAACCGCAATTCTGCCGGAAAGTATAAATTACTTTCTACTTTATACTTTCTACTTTATACTGCGTAACAATAACACAACTTGCATTTCAGAGGCAAGATAATGTTTCGGAAGCGAAACGGCAACGATCGGGATCCGGGCGATGACATTGAGCGATTCACAGACAGCCGGAGCGACGTATGAAGGGGCGAGCGACTTCCCTGCTTCGAAGGGGTCTGTCGACGACGATACGCTGATCGAGCAGGTTCTGGGCGGGAGCGAGGAATCGTTCGAGATACTGGTCAGGAGGCATCAGAGGCGAGTCTTCAGCATTGCGCGCCATTTTTTCAGATCGCCTGAGACGGTTGAGGACATCATCCAGGAGACGTTCGCCAAGGTCTACTTTTCCTTGTCGAGTTACCGGCGCGGAGCGTCTTTCGAGCAGTGGCTGGCGAGGATTGCGGTCAACAACTGTTATGACGAGTTGCGACGACGCAGGAAGCGTAACGAATCGCTGATCACGGAACTGACCGAGGACGAGGGATCATGGATCGAGAACAAGCTGGCCAAGCCTGCGTTCGAGATACACCTGGATCAGATGGAGCGGGAGCGCGCGAGCGAGATCGCCGGCAAGCTGCTGGATCAGCTTCAGCCAGAGGACAGGGTGATACTAATCCTGCTGCACGGCGACGACAATTCGGTTCGGGAGATTTCGGCCATGCTCGGATGGTCGGAAGCAAAGGTCAAGATCAGGGCTTTCAGGGCCCGTCATGCCATGCGCCGGGCTTTGAACCGGCTCATGTTGTCGGAAAAGAGAGCGGAAAGCAGAAAGAATGAACTGTAGAGATATCAAAAGGAAGATCCTCTTCGCCCCGGATTCGCTGGAATCCGCAGAGGTTCGGCGACATGTCGAGCGTTGCCAAAACTGCCGTCGCAGCGTGGCCGGCGAGAGGCTGACATCGATGATGATCCGGTCCGGAATGCGGGGCGATGACCTGCAGGCCGTCTCGCCGTTTCTGATGTCGCGGATTCGCGCCAGGATCGGCGAACTGCATGATCAGGGGGCGGGTTCCTGGGAGTCCGCGATACTGGCGCTGCGAGGCTGGCTGATAGCCTTCGGCGCGGTCGCGGCGGTACTGCTCCTGATGACGGGGTTGTGGGGGTCCCGGAACTCCCTTACGCGGGACCACGATACCGAACTCTCATCCATCTCCAATGTCAATGAGGTTTTGCTGAGCGGCAATATCCCCGGCGAGGCGAAGAAGGAGGCGATCGGCGATGGCTTTGACGAATAAGGGCAAGGCGCATCTGATAATTCTGACGACGTTCGTTCTCGGGGTTATCGTCGGCGGTTCGGGGCAGTACCTTTGGACGCAGCAGTCGGCGCCGCGCCAGCTCGACACCACCGCGGAGATCATCGACGAGCTCTCCGAGAAGGTCGGCCTGGAGCCCGGCCAGAAGGAACGGATCGAAGCGATCGTCGACGAAACCATCTCCCGCTACGAGAAGATGCGCAATCAGGTGAGGCCTCAGTTCATCGCCATCCGCGACGATGCGCGCTCCCGCGTTCGTGAGATACTCTCGGCCGAACAGCAGGTCCGCTACGATCAGTGGACGCGCGAACAGGATCAGCTCAAGGACAA
>CALBSU010000546.1 GCA_937967285.1 uncultured Acidobacteriota bacterium | reverse complement strand
CGCCGGATCGCCGAGAGCTACGACTTCAGGCTCTTCGAGACGCCGATCGGCTTCAAGCATATCGGCGAGATCATGCTCGACCCGGCCAATGATTTCCTGATCGGCGGCGAGGAGTCGGGCGGCATCGGAGTCCGCGGCCACATCCCGGAGCGCGACGGCGTCTTCAATTGCCTGCTCCTGCTCGAGGCGGTTCTCGCAGCCGGAAAGAAGCCGTCGGAGATCGTCCGGGATATCTGGAAGGAGTTCGGCGAGTTCCACTTCGAGCGCCGCGACCTGCACGTGCCGATCGAATCCGGGCAGGCTCTGGTTGCGCGCATGCGCGAACAGACCCCGGATACCTTCGCCGGCCACCGTGTCACCGGGACGGCCACACTCGACGGAACCAAACTGATCTTCGAGGATGAAAGCTGGATCCTCTTCCGCCAGTCCGGCACCGAGCCTGTCCTCCGCATCTACTGCGAGGCGACCAGCACCGACAAGATGAAGGCCATGATGGACGAGGGAGAGAGACTGGCCAGACAGGACTGATCAGCCTGAGCATTCACGTAACCGGCTGGATGGAGAAGAACATTCGTTTGACCGCCTCTGAGGTCATGACATAGAGCGCTGCGGTTGCGAGAATGAACGCCATCACCGATGCGGGCAAAGGAACCAGGTCGAAAACATCCGCATAAGGCAACCACGGTATCAGAACCGCCAGTATCGCCACGATCACGGAGCTCGATGCCAGGAACCTGCCCGGGCGGCTCCGATAAAACGGCTTGTAAGTTCTGATCACGAAGATGATCAGCAGTTCCGTCAGCAGCGATTCGATAAACCAGCCGGTCCTGAAAAGCTCCTGCCTCTCGCCGATCAAATAGAACAAGCCCGCGAAAGTGACCACGTCGAAGAAGCTGCTGACAAGTCCGAAAACCAGCATGAAATTGCGGATGTGCCGGATATTCCAGCGATGGGGCGTGAATTCCCATTCCCTTTCGACATTGTCCCCGGCGATCCCCATGGCCGGGATATCGGAGAGAAAGTTATTGAGCAGAATCTGTTTGGCCAGCAGCGGCAGGAACGGCAGAAACATTGAAGCCAGAGCCATGCTGATCATATTGCCGAAATTCGCGCTGGTGGTGATGAAGATATATTTCAGCGTGTTGGCGAATGTATGACGGCCTTCATCGATACCGACCCTGACGATATCCAGATTGTGTTCGAGCAGAATGAAGTCAGCCGCCTGCCTGGCGACATCCACGGCCTGATCGACTGAAATGCCGACGTCGGCTGCCTGAAGCGCCGGGGCGTCATTGATGCCGTCGCCGAGGTACCCGACGACATGGCCGGATTTCTGAAGGGCAACGATGATCCGCTCTTTCTGATTCGGATCGACTTCGGCGAAGACGGTGATTTGAGGAGCGAGATGCCACAATGCCTCGTCCTTCAGATCAGCGATCTCCCTGCCGGTCAGGATGCGGTCGGCATTCAAACCGACAGCTCCGGCCACATGGCGGGCGACCAGATGGTTGTCACCGGTAATGATCTTGAGCCGGACGCCGAGTTCCGTCAGACGCGCCAGTGTGTCGCTGATTCCCGGCTCCGGCGGATCGAAAAAGAGCAGGAACCCGCGAAAGACCATCCCCTGCTCGTCCAGCCTGTGATACCCCCGACTCTCCTCGACCGTTTTGACGGCCAGACCGAGCACCCGGAATCCCTGCCCGCTCCAGGCCGCGAACTTGTCCCTGATCTCGGCCAGAACAGCCTCATCGAGCGGCAGTATGGCGTCTCCGCGCTGAACGCGATCGCAGACTTCCAGAACGTTCTCGAGCGCCCCCTTGGTGATCATCTCGGTCAGCCCGTCATCCTCCCGGATCACGATCGTCAGCCGTTTGCGATTGAAGTCGTAGGGGATCTCGTCGATCTTCCGAACTCCCTGCAACAGGTCGGGCCGGGATTTGAGCCGCGCAGCCACTGCGTCATCGAGAGGATTGACCATGCCAGTCTGGAGCAGCGAGTTGATGCCGGCATAACGCAGGATCTGATCATCGGGACCTCCCCGCGAATCGAGTGCAGCATCCAGAACGATCACTCCCCGCGTGATGGTTCCCGTTTTGTCGGTGCACAGGACATCCATGCTGCCGAGATTCTCGATCGCATTGAGATGGCGGACGATTACTCCCTGCCTAGCCATCTTCCGTGCGCCGCGAGCGAGCGTGATCGCCAGTATCCCGGGCAGCAATTCAGGCGAAAGCCCGACCGCCAGAGCCACAGCGAAGAGCATGGTGTCGATGGCCGGACGTTGGAGAATTACATTGACCGTCAGCACAGAGAGAACCACTACGATCATGATCCTCATCAGTAAACCGCCGAAATGTCGCAGGCCGCGTTCGAATTCGGTTTCCGGAGGACGCTGCCCGAGTCTCAGCGATACTTTCCCGAAAACGGTATCGCGGGCGGTCAGCACCGCCACCGCCCTCGCCGTCCCGCTGCGGACCGAGGTTCCCATGAAAAGACTGTTCTGCCGATCGACGAGTGCGGCATCCTGGCTGACCGTTCCCGGTCTCTTCTCGACCGGAAACGTCTCGCCGGTCAGCAGCGCCTGACTGACATAGAGATC
>CALBSU010000545.1 GCA_937967285.1 uncultured Acidobacteriota bacterium | reverse complement strand
GCCTACTGCCTACTGCCTACTGCCTACTGCCTACTGCCTACTGCCTACTGCCTATTGCCTACTGCCTACGCAGTCGCCGGATCGCCCGAATCCGGATCGAATCCGAGATCGACCAGCGCCTGAGCGGCCTTCTTTGCGTTGAACTTGCCTTCGCGGGCCAGCTTCGAGAGCGTTGCCGCTACGATTGATTCAGCGCTGATCTCGAAATGCGCACGCAGGTGTTCCCGGCTGTCGCTGCGCCCGAAACCGTCGGTTCCGAGGCTGACCAGCCGGTTGCCGAGCCACGGCGAGAGCTGGTCCGGAACGATCTTCATGTAATCGGTCGAAGCGATGATCGGTCCCTCGGTGCCTTCCAGCGCCTTGAGGATGTACGGCGTCTGCTCAGGCTCGGCCGGGTGGAGACGGTTCCAGCGCTCGACCTTGAGAGCCTCGCGGCGCAGTTCGTTGTAGCTGGTCACGCTCCAGACGTCGGCGTGCACCTTGTACTTCTCCGCCAGGATTCCCTGCGCCCGCAGCGCCTCGTTGAGCATCGGCCCGCTTCCGAAGAGATGCGCTTTCGGCTTCCCTGCCCCTGATTTGAGCCTGTAGATGCCGCGGATGATCCCCTCTTCCACGCCCTCCGGCATGGCCGGCTGAGCGTAGTTCTCGTTGTAGAGCGTGATGTAGTAGAAGATATTCTCCTGATCCTGGTACATCCGCCTGAGACCGTCCTGAACGATGACTGCGATCTCGTAGGCGTATGACGGATCATAGGCCAGGCAGTTCGGGACGGTGCTCGCCAGGACGTGGCTGTGACCATCCTGATGCTGAAGTCCCTCGCCGTTGAGAGTCGTCCTTCCCGCCGTCGCTCCGCACAGGAATCCGCGCCCGCGCGAATCGCCGAACGCCCACGCGAAATCGCCGATCCGCTGGAAGCCGAACATCGAGTAGAAAACATAGAACGGGACCATATGCAGCCCGTAATTCGAGTACGATGTTCCGGCAGCCGTGAACGAGCACATCGAACCGGCCTCTGTGATTCCCTCCTCGAGGATCTGACCGTCCTTCGACTCCTTGTAATAAAGGAACATATCGGAATCGTGCGGCTCGTAGAGCTGTCCCTGGCTGGCATAGATGCCGACCTGACGGAAGAGCGACTCCATACCGAAGGTCCGCGCCTCGTCGGGGATGATCGGAACGATCCGCTTGCCGACAGTCTTGTCCTTGAGCAGGCTCGTCAGCACCCTCACCAGCGCCATCGTCGTCGAGACCTCGCGGCCATCAGACCCGCCGAGCTGTTCCTTGAAGAAATCGAGCGCCGGCGCCTCGAGGACTTCCGTCGTCTCGGTCCGCTGCGGATAGTAGCCTCCCAGCGCCTTGCGCCGGTCGTGCAGGTAGATCACTTCCTGACTGTCAGGCTTCGGAACATAGAAATTGACGTCCTTCGCATCCTGGTCCGAGATCGGCAGATCGAACCGCTCGGTGAAGTTGACAAGATCCTCGTCATCGAGCTTCTTCGACTGGTGCGCCAGATTGCGCCCCTCGCCGCCTGAAGGCCCGAGGCCGTATCCCTTGATCGTCTTGGCCAGAATGACCGTCGGCTGCCCCTTGTGCTCGAAGGCCCGCTTGTATGCGTTGTAGACCTTGATCGAATCGTGGCCGCCGCGACGAAGCTGCCACAGCTCGTCATCCGACATGTCGCTGACCAGCTCGAGCAGCTCGGGGTACTTGCCGAAGAACTTCTCGCGCAGGAACTTCCCGTCCTTCGTCCTGAACGACTGATACTCGCCGTCGACGCACTCCATCATCCGCCTCAGCAGGACGCCCGTCTTGTCACGCTCGAAGAGATGGTTCCAGTTGCTGCCCCAGAGGACCTTGATCACGTTCCAGCCGGCGCCGCGGAAGGCCGCCTCCAGCTCCTGGACGATCTTGCCGTTGCCGCGGACAGGGCCGTCCAGACGCTGCAGGTTGCAGTTGATGACGAAGATCAGATTGTCCAGCTTCTCGCGCGGCGGCAGCGTGATCGATCCCATCGATTCCGGCTCGTCCATCTCACCGTCGCCCAGAAACGCCCAGATCTTGCGGTCGGTCGCCGAGATCAGCCCGCGGTTCTCTAAATAGCGGTTGAATCGCGCCTGGTAGATGGCATTGAGCGATGCCAGACCCATCGAGACCGTCGGGAACCGCCAGAATTCGGGCATCAGCCACGGATGCGGATAGGACGAAAGCCCGGGAGTCCCGCGCAGCTCGTGCCTGAAATTGTCGAGATGCTCCTTTGTCAACCGCCCCTCGAGAAACGCTCGCGAATAGATACCCGGTGAAGCGTGTCCCTGAAAATAGACGAAATCTCCCGGCTGATCGACACCCTGCGCGTCCTTGATCGAGGCGCGAAAGAAGTTGTTGAATCCGACTTCCATCAGCGTGGCCACCGAAGCGTATGTGGCGATGTGTCCGCCGATTCCGGGATCCTTCTTGTTCTGCCTGACCACCATCGCCATCGCATTCCAGCGGATGATGCTCTTGATCCGGCGCTCGATCGTGATGTCGCCGGGATACGGAACCTCCTCGTCGGCCGGTATGGTGTTGCAGTAGGGCGTGTTGAACTGCGACGGCACGTCGATGCCCGCAAAATCCGCCCGGTCCATCAGCGTCTTGAGCAGATATGTCGCACGCTGCGGACTGTCCTCGTCCAATATCTGATCCCACGCCTCGATCCATTCCGCCGTCTCTGCCGGATCGATATCCACCTCCGATCCGGGCGCCAGCCTTCCCTGCATCTCTTCCTCAATTTTTGCTTTTGCTTGCATCTCTATTCTTTTCCTCTTCAAGATAATCGAGCCTGCGGCGGCAGGTCGGATGAATCCTGCCGACACCTCCGGCCCCTGTATCCATTACTATTGATTGCTATTCTCTGTATAGTCTTTCGGTTCAAACTGGATACTATATCCTATCGACGGGCGGGAGTCGAATGGGAGTAGAAAGTAGAAAGTAGAAAGTAGAAAGTAGAAAGTAGAAAGCCGCACGCAGTCATTCTCGGCCGGTTCCATTATTAACGGCATTCCGGTCTTCTTTCTCCCTGACCACTTTCAACTTTCTATTTGTAACTAAATCAGAACAAGCAACATTGAGACACTCATCGTTTATACCCCGAAGGGGCGATGAGAATAAAGCCGAGCGAAATCCCTGGTTGGCATGGTTATGTGAGCCAAGCCGTGAAAGGGTGAAAGAAAATGGCGCATTTCTTGCGGCCCTTCAGGCCGCGGTCGTTTGATGAACCACCCCAGGGGTTTCGCTCGG
>CALBSU010000544.1 GCA_937967285.1 uncultured Acidobacteriota bacterium | reverse complement strand
CAGCGACGATTCGTAGACCGCCATCGACGCCGCCCCGCTCAGCTCAGCGGCCAGCGCACGCGCTTCTTCAGCTCCCGGCACGACCGGCAGCTCAATTATGTTTTCGGTGCTCATGATGTACTCCGGATATTCCAGTCTCAGTTATAAATTCCCGTTATCGCCTCAAATCTCTTGTTCAGAGCAGCTTACGACATTCCCATTGGTAAGACCAGCCTTCCGAAACATAGATCGCCCGGCGAACAAGTTTCATCCCGGCACATTGTCAGGCGCGACCGGCAGGAATATGATGAATTACTCTTTCCGCAGTCGACAGGTCGAGAACACGCGCCGCAAAGATGAAACACCCGCGCAACTCGTCAATTCAATGGCTGCGCACCGCATGACCACGAATTACAGAACACGAGAAAGGAAATGCATTAATGAGGAAGAACATTCTGCTGCTCTCAATCGGGATCATGATCGGCCTCGCGAGCGGACTGCTTGCGGCTACCGGCCAGACGGCGCAACGGCGTCATATCAATATGCCGGGAAAGAACACGCAGTTGCCCTTCAGCGATGCGGTTCTGGTCGGCGACACGCTCTATCTCGCAGGCAAACTCGGCACCGATCCGAAGACCAGCCAGATACCCGCCGACACCGAGCAGGAGATCCGCTTCATGCTCGACAGCTTCAAGGCAACACTGGGTCAGGCCGGCATGACCATGGACAATCTGGTTACGGTGACCGTTTACTGCCCCGACCTCACGCTCTACGACAAATTCAATTCAGTCTACCGGACCTATTTCGGCAAGGAGTTCCCCGCCCGCGCCTTCATCGGATCCGGACCACTGCTTCGAGGAGCCCATTTCGAAATGCAGGCCGTCGCAGCCCGGTGATTTCACCGGGCCCCGGCCCCTGAATTTTGAAACGGCATAACTAAAAATGAATCATCTATTATTACTGCTCTTATTACTTACGATCATCATTCTGGCGGCCAAGGCTGCCGGCGCGATCAGTGTCCGGTACGGGCAGCCGGCCGTCTTCGGCGAGATTCTGATCGGACTGCTGCTCGGGCCGACGGCGCTCAACCTTCTGCACATCTGGCCGTTTTCGAGTTCATCCGAGTCGCTCATCACATCGATCAAGGATTTTTCCGAGATCGGCGTCATTCTTCTGATGTTCGTCGCCGGACTCGAGACCGATCTCGGAGAGATGAAACGGGTGGGCCGCGTCGCGTTCTGGACCGCCGTGGGCGGCGTCCTGGTCCCCTTCTTCGGCGGGGCCGCGGCGTCGAGGGCTTTCGATCTGTCGTGGACCGAATCCTTCTTCATCGGTGCAGTGCTGACCGCGACGAGCGTATCGATTTCGGCCCAGACGCTGCTCGAACTGAAACAGATCAAGTCCAAGGAGGGCTCGACGATACTCGGCGCGGCCGTCATCGACGACGTGCTCGGCATCATCGTGCTGTCGGTGGTTGTCGCTTTCACGACAGCCGGCGCGAGCGGCGACTCAGCCGCAACCCTTCCGACCATCGTCGCGGCGACGTTCTTCGACAGCAACAAGACCGCCGAGATACTTTCAGTCTTCATCTTCATGATCTCGTTTTTCATCGCCTCGATCTGGTTCGGTGCGAAATACTTCGACCGGCTGCTCGAAAAGGCGTCGAAAATACCGGCCAGCCAGGCGATTCTGGCCATGACCGTCGCGCTGGTCTTCTTCTATGCCTTCCTGGCACAGTACATCGGTCAGGTGGCGGCGATCACCGGCTCCTACATCGCGGGCGTCCTGTGCACGCGGACCAGATTCAAAAAACAGATCGACGAAGGGATCCATCCGCTGACCTACAGCATTCTGGTGCCGGTATTCTTCATCTCGATCGGGCTCGAAGCCGACGGCAGGTCGATTGTCGGCAACAGCGGAATGCTGGCGATCATGCTGGTCATCCTTGGCGTTGCGATTCTGGGGAAGATTCTCGGCTGCGGAGCCTTCGCGAGAGTCAGCGGTTTCAACAACATCGAATCGCTGAGAGTGGGCGTGGGA
>CALBSU010000543.1 GCA_937967285.1 uncultured Acidobacteriota bacterium | reverse complement strand
TTCCTGTCAGCCAGCGCGGAAGAGATCACCGCCTCGCAGACGAGCTGGCCGTCGACGAAGGCCTCGGCGCGGAGTTTCGCGTACCCCATTTTGTATCTGATGACGCTGACCTCGAGTCTCAGTTGGTCGCCGGGCACGACGGGCCGGCGGAATTTGGCCTCCTCGATGCCGGTGAAATAGAGCAGCTTGCTGTCGCGGTCGGGGACCTCGCGGAAGAGCAGGACGGCTCCGGCCTGGGCCATGGCTTCGATGATGTAGACGCCGGGGAAGACGGGCGCGCCCGGAAAATGGCCGTCGAAGACCTGCTCGTTGATCGTGATGTTCTTGATCGCCGTGATCTTTTTGAGCGGATCGAGTTCGAGGATCCGGTCGATCAACAGCATGGGGTAGCGATGGGGAATGATCTTCTGAATTTCGTTGATGTCCATATGTGTGTGTCTCAGGTTCTCGGGCCGTCAGGATTCGCCGCGGCCTTCTCCAGTTTTTTCAGCCTCTCGAACAGTTCCGGCAGGCGCGAATAGAGCACCTGCGAGCGGCGCCATGCCTGGTAATCCATGGCCGGCATCATTCCGCCGACCAGCTTGCCGCTCTCGACGCTCTTGGTGACGCCGGTCCGGGCGGTGATGATCGCGCCGTCGCCGATCGTGATGTGCTGGTTGGTGCCGATCTGACCGGCGATGATGCAGGCGCGACCGACGCGCGTTCCGCCCGAAAAGCCGGCCAGCGCGGCGACGACCGTGTCTTCGCCGATTTCGACATTGTGGCCGATCTGGATCAGGTTGTCGAACTTGGCGCCGCGACGGATTCTCGTCTCACCGAATCCCGCCCGGTCAACGCAGCAGTTGGCGCCGATCTCGACATCGTCCTCGATCACTACACGGCCAACCTGCAGGAGCTTGAACTGCCGCCCCTGCTCGTCGGGCGTGAAGCTGAATCCGTCGGCGCCGATCACCGTGCCGCTGTGGATGCGGCAGCGCGATCCGATCGAGGTGCCGTCGTAGATCGAAACGTTCGGAAAGATGACCGTCTCGTCGCCGACCTGACAGTCGTCTCCGATTACGACTCCCGGATGGAGCGTCACGCGATCGCCGATCCTCGAATTGCGGCCGATGACGACCCGCGGGTGGATCGAGCAGTCGCTGCCGACCGCGGAGCCCGCGCCCAGCGAGAGGTCCGGGCTGACCCCGAGCGGTTCGTATTTCCCGGAGTAAAAAATCGAGATCGCGCGGGCGAAGGCGAGTTTCGGATTCGCCGCGACCAGCAGCGGCCGGCCGGCCAGGCGTTCGTCGCCAGCCAGTTTCGGCGGCACGATCAGCGCTCCGGCAGGGCATCGCGCGGCCTCGTCGATCCGCGCGGCGTCCGCCGCGAAAGTGACCTCTCCCGCCGACGCTTCGGAGAGCGCCGCCACCCCGGTGATCTCAGTCGAATCTGCGCCGCGCAGTTCGGCGCCGATTCTTTCGGCCAGATCGTTCAGCTTCATATCCCGTGTCGAATGAATAAAAAAAGAGAGGTGTCAGGGCCGGATCCGAAAAGCGAGGCGGCTTCTACGCTCATTCTCGCTTTCCTTTACCTGCGCCGGACACCTTTCGATGGAGTGCTCCGACAGACTAGGGCTTCTTCGCAGGGGCTCCGCCGCCGGGATTGGCCTTGTTGTATTCCTTCATGAAGTCCTCGGTCACGTCGGTCGCGGGCGAGGCGTAGATCAGCACGCCGGCCTGCTGAGAGGCGCCGCCTTCGAGGACCATGACGATCCCGCGCTGCTGGCAGTAGCCTTCCAGGAACTTCCCGATCTTCTCATAGACCGGCTGCGAGACCTCTGCCAGGCGCTTCTGGCCCAGAGCATCGTAATCCTCGGCCTTGCGCTTGAGAGTCTTCTCTTTTTCCGTGGCCTCTTCGACCCACTGGTTCCTGACCTGCGGGCTGACCGTGCTGCCCTGGGTGTTGATCTTGTTCTTGAGGTTGTTGACCTCTTCCTCGAGCGACTGAATCTCTTTCTTCTTCGGATCGAACTCGGCGTTCAGTGAGTCCAGCCGGGCCTTCAATTCGCCGATCCCCTGGCGGAAAGCGGCCGTGTTGATGTAGGCAACCTTGCCTTCGGCGCCGGTTCCGCCTGCTGGCGCGGGCGCTGCAGTGGTCGACGGAGCCGGCCGCGAGGGCGGCGTCGGCGTCTGAGCGAAGGCCGCGGCCGACATCAGCCCGACGATCGCTGCTGCGAATAACATTCTCTTCATCTTTGTCTCAACTCCTTGAATGATCGTAAATTCTAAAATTCCTGTAAAAATCGTTGTGCCGACTCTCAGGGCTTGGCGGCGGCCGATGCGGCCGGGGCCGGATTAGCCTTGTTGTACTCCTTGACGAAATCGTCGGTGATGTTCGCGACCGATGACGCATAGACCACAATCCCGGTCTCCTGCAGTCTCCGCGCGTCGAAGACGTGCGTGATTCCGTGTTTGGTGCAGTACTGGTCGAGGTACTTGCTGAGCTTGTCGTAGATCGGGCCGGTGTCCTCTTCCTCGCGCTTGCGGGCCATTGCCTGCGAGTCCTCGAGCTTGCGCTGGTACTCCTTCTTGCCGGCCTCGAACTCTTCTGTCAGCTTGGCCGCCTGCTGGGGAGTCAGGTTGGCGTTGGTCTGGAGCGTCTTCTCCTGCGCCGCCAGCTTCGACTGAAGCGCTTCGAGCTCCTGGTATTTCGGAGTGAACTCGGCTTGCAGCTTGTCGTATTTGGCCTTGAGCTCGCCGACCTGCTCGCGGAAAGACAGCACATCGACGATCGCGATCTTCATCTTCGGGATCTCAGTACCCTGAGCCATTGCGCTTGCCCCCATGACGAGCAGCAATGTTATCAACATCGGTAATCTGGTTCTCATTCTCGGGAAATTCTCCATTCTGTTGTTGCTTGAAAGATCATGTAAATCGTTCTTCAGAACGTCCGTCCGACGCTGAAACGCATGACCGTCCGGCGCTCGATGAAGAGCACTGTCGGATCGGTGATGTCGGTCTTGGCCTGCGGGTTGTAGGCGAAGATCAACCGGAACGGGACGTTGATGACCGGCATCTGGACCCTGAATTCGAGTCCCATCGACGATCGGACATCGTCGAGGAACTTGACGTTCTGCTGCGATGTCCTGACGATGTCGTAGCTGCGCGAGTCGCCGGTCAGGAAGGCCCTGCGGAATCCGATCGTATTGCCGAGATTGTCGGTCGGCGCGCTGCTCAATTCGTCGGGGGTCGCGACGCGTCCCGCCGGATTGAGTGTGATGCCGTTTGGCGTGATCAGCTGATTGACGAAGTTGGTGTTCGTGATCTGATCGCTGTACTTGCGCGCATTGAAAGAGGTTCCGACGTCGGCGAATGCGGCGATCGAGAGCACGCTGAAGACCGGGACGCGATACTCGATGTTGTAGAGCAGCTGAGTATCACCGCCGATCGGCGTGAAGAATCTGCGCGCATTGACGACATTGCATCCCGCCGCCTGATCGAGCGTCGTCGAGCAGTTGCCCTCAGGCGCCTCGA
>CALBSU010000542.1 GCA_937967285.1 uncultured Acidobacteriota bacterium | reverse complement strand
TTATTCACAGAGCGCAGCGCGGGCCATCCTCCGTCAACCGCACGATCGCCGTCGGATCGGATCATGGCGGTTTCGCCATGAAGGAGGAACTCAAACGGTATCTGGATCAGACCGGTATGAAGTATCGCGATTTCGGCGCGTATGATGAAAATGCCGTCGACTATCCCGACTTCGCGCATGCCGTCGCGCGGGCGGTAGCCGACGGCGCGTGCGACCTCGGCATCATCGTCGATGGCGCGGGCATCGGCTCGTGCATGACCGCGAACAAGGTCCCGGGCATCCGCGCCGCTCTCTGCTATGACGAAGCCACAGCTCGAAACAGCCGCGAGCATAACTATGCCAATGTCCTCACTCTGGGCGGCAGGATGATCAGTTCCGACGATATGAGACGGATCGTCGGCGCCTGGCTCTCTACTCCCGAGGGGGAAACCCGCCACGGAAAGCGCGTCGCCAAGATCATGGCTATCGAAAAACAGTATCTGAGATAAATGGCATGGAGTACCGGCTTCAGCCGGGTATTCCAGGGGAAAAATGAAGGTATAGCCCGGCTGAAGCCGGTACTCCATGCTGTAAAAAAGGGAAGGGCTGGAAATTAATTCCCTGTGGAAATGTAATAATTACATTGTTTCGATATCTGCGGTGAATTGCCGGATAAAAGTCTTCGTCTCTTAAGTTATTGCAAATAAATGCTTTCTGGGTTTGAGGTTGCCTCCGGGATGTTCTGGCACGGTCATTGCAATCACATAGGTGGGGCAACGAGATACCAGGTGGAAACACTCCACTGACGGTGTCAGTGGTTACCAGGGTGAGGAAGGTAACCACGTTTATCAGGCGCTGCAGTACTCCCACGGCTGCAGCGCCTATTTCTTTTCCAGCCAAAAAATCACTTCAGACTGACGACAACGCGATTAGCCTCAATTCCAGCTGCGGTAAGTATGATTTCAACTTCGCCGGACGGGGTGAGACCTGACGGTAATTCAAGGTTGATCTGGTCCAGTCCGACGAACTCGGGTTGTGGGCCGGAATAGAGGATCTCAGCCGTGAGACCGCCGATCGTCGCCGTGGTTGTATTGCCGGCGGATCGGATGCCGGTTCCGAACAGGACGAGGAAAAGCCTGCCCGTGCCGGTTTCGATCGGAACGGGGTCGAATCTGCCCGTCAGCGGGTTGAAAGCGGCAATCGGAAGTATCACCTGAGTGCCGTCGGCAATTACCCGCAGGGCGAAACCGGCTGCCACGCCTTTTCCGTCGGCATTGGCGGTGAAGAGCCCGGGCGAGACGGTGCCGAGAAAGATATCTCCGATTGATTCCGAGCCATATCCATTAATAACTCGAAGTCTGGCGGGACCCGATGCGAGCGCCGGAGGGACGTGGAAGTTGATCTGTCTCGGTGAGACGAAGAAGAGCGGAACCGCGACGGACGTTCCCAATGAATCCTCGATAAATGCTCCGGCGCCGAGCAGCGCGGTCGGAAGCGGAATCGTCGTGGCGGACTCTGTTCCGGGAGCGAGCGGACTGCCGAAGATCGCGGAGATCGAGTCTGCGGCGATAATTGCTCCCCCGTAATTCGCCGCCGAAACGGCAGTCACAGCGCCTGAGCTGATCATGACATTCTGAGCGCGGGATTCTCGCCCATCGCTGTCGATCGCGTAAATTATCGCTCGTCCCGGAAAGAGATCGAACGGAAGATCGAAACCGATCTGAGTAGAAGAAGCGCTCCAACCCGGCAGCCCATCGGCTATCAGATGACGATAGAACCTGTTTCCGCTGTCGGTCTGCTCGATCACCGCCCGTAATCCTGATGTCTTGTCGAATCGCCCGGTGATTGTGACCGGAGCGCCGGGAACGAACCCGGAGGTTGTATTGATCGCCTGGTAAGGTTTGAGGCGAGGTCCGCACGGCGCGCAGTCGCCGGAAACCGTGAAGATCAGGTCGTTCGATTCAAGGCCGCTCGATCCGACGACGCGCAGTGCGGCATTCAATCCCGGCTCCAGATCGTGCGGCAGGTTGAATTCGATTCTCTCGGTCGACTGATTGTTGATCAACGCCGAATCGATCGACCAGATCTTCCTGACGTGGACGCCGTCGATCTGTTCAATCACGATCCGGTTCCCGCTCGCGGCGAACCGCTTACCCGTGACGGCTACAGGGCTCCCCGGCTCCAGTTGCAGAGTCTGAAAAGTCGCGTCGAGCAGGCCGAAAGGATTGTCCACCGCGGGGCATTCCTCGCATCCGATCACTATCTCCTGGGCATTGGATTCGATACCGCGGGCATCCGTCACATAGACGCGCGCCGCTCCCGGACGCCTGCCCGGCGCCATCGAAAAGTTGATCTGCGTCGGAGATTCGTAAAAGAACAGACCGTTATCGCGCGGGAGCTCGAAATGAGATGCCGTCTGATCGAAGTGGACAGTGTTTCCGGCGGCCGAGAAAGGCGTCTCGGCGCTGTCGCAGCAGTTTGGGACATAGATCGAGATGACGCTGTCGGGATTGAGCCGGAAATCTGTCGTCCCCGTGCTGTTGAGGACTCCCCAGAAGGGAGGCGGTCGCCGGATCTGCGGGCATCCGCCGATCGGCGTCCACTGACCGCCTGCCAGGCGCGCTGAGAACGCATTGCCCGGCAACGTCGGGCTGAATTGACCGTCACGATGCCGGAAGAGCCCGAAATATTCAACGCCGACTCCCAGAAACGGAGCGTTGTCGAGAACCTGCCAGTAGATCGCATACGAGGCATTGAATCCGTCCGGGTCCAGAATCGCATCGAAGACCTCGCTGACGTAATTCGCCGCATTGCATTCGCCGTACCTCGCGCGCTCGAACCCGAATTCGCCGAGGATGAAATTCTCGGCACGCACATCAGCGCGCTGTGTGTTGATCAGCGTCAGCGCCGCCTGGAAATCCGACTTCAGTCGCGCCTTGAGGCTCTCACCCGGCGAGTCGAGCTTGACGTCCAGACTCCGCCAGGCCGAATACGAGTAGTAATCGACC
>CALBSU010000541.1 GCA_937967285.1 uncultured Acidobacteriota bacterium | reverse complement strand
CCGGTCGCGAGGTGACGCCCGAGATCAGGAAGTTCCGCGAGGAGTGGCTGGGGGCAAGGTAGGTGCGCACGCGGGGCGTGTGCGCACCTGAGGTGAATCATGAGAGCTTTCATTATTCGTCCGTTCGGCAAGAAGGAATCGGCCGACAAGGTGGAGATCAACTTCGACGAAGTCGAGCGGCTGTTGATCAATCCGGCGCTGGAGAAACTGAGGATATCGGGCCGAACGACGGTCGAGATCATGCGGGCCGGCAATATCCGCGAGGACATGTTCAACCGGCTGCTGACCGCCGACATCGCCATCGCCGACATCACGCTGCACAATCCGAACGTCTTCTACGAACTCGGCATCCGGCATGCCTTCCGCGACAAATACACTATCCTGCTGCGCAGCAAGGCCAGTCCCGTGCCTTTCGACCTGCTGACCGACCGCTATCTCGAATACCGGCACGACAACCCGGCCGACAGCATCGACGAACTGGTCAATGTTCTGCAGCAGTCACTGGGCGCCGAGAAGACCGACAGCCCGGTCTTTCAGTATCTGCCGCATCTCAAGCCCGAGGACAAGGGGCTCTTTCTCGCCGTCCCGCGTGAATTCCGCGAAGCGGTCGAGAGGGCCAAAGGAAAGAAACAGCGAGGCGATCTGCGCCTGCTAGCCGCCGAAGCGGAAGGTTTCGTCTGGGAGACCGAAGGGCTGCGGATTGTTGCGCGCGCCCTCGATGAGATCGATTCCCTGCACGGCGCCAAAAAGACCTGGGAGAGCATTCAATCCATCGTCCCCGATGACCTCGAGACGAATCTCGCGCTCTCGAGCATCTACGAGCGATTGGACGATTTTTCTCAGAGCGAGCAGGCCCTCAACCGCGTCTTCAAGTTGAAGACCCTCTCGCGGGAGCGCCTCTCGGAGGTCCACGCCCTGCACGGCGATCTGCTGAGAGCCGAATGGGCGCAGAGCTGGCGCAATCTGACCGATCCCGACCAGATCAAGAAGAACGCCCTCAGGTCGCCGCTGCTCGGCCGCGCTTTTCAGGCCTACTGGAAGGCCTTCCGGCTCGACCTCAACAATTACGATGCGACGATCAACGCCCTCGCTCTGCTGATCGTCGAAACGAGCCTCGCCAACGAGCTCCCGGATCTGTGGAAAGGCCTCCACGAAGACGGCGACGAGGATACCGCGGAGTTCGAGCTGAAGAAGCGGCTCAAGCAGATCGTCCAGCTCAAATCGACCGCGGCGCTCGCCCTGGACGCCGAGCGCCAGCGCCTCGACAGCGAAAACAATACCGATTTCTGGTTCGAATCGAGCGAGGCTGCGCTGCTCTGCCTGACATCGGAATCGACCGACAGGATCACTCAACAGTACGCCGATGCGATCGCAGTCTCGCCCGCATACGCCCGTGAGGTGATGCGAAACCTTCTGCTCACATTCAAGAAGCTGCAGGTCAGACCCGGGAGCGTCACGGCCGCACTCGAAGCCTTCTCCAGATACGACGCTGAAAAGACCGGCGAAACGCGCAGCCTGGAGAGCGTCAACAACCGGATCCTGCTCTTCGCCGGGCATCGCGCCGACAGCGGATACATTACCGATGAGAACATGGATAAGGTCCGCGCCGAGATAGCCGAGGCGGTCAGGAAAGAGGCCGAACTGGGCAACATCATCGCCGGTCTCGCCGGCGGCTCCAACGGCGGAGACCTGCTCTTTCACGAAGCATGCACTCAACTGAATATTCCATCCCGACTCTTCATCCCCTCCGCGATCGAAAGCTACGCGGGTAAATACGTCGCTCCGGGCGGCGCTCACTGGATCGAGAAGTTCCGCTCGATCTATGACACGACCCGCCGGGAACGCAGACTGTACATTCTGGATGAACTGGATGCCCACGACGAGCTTCCCCACTGGCTGCAGGAGAAGAGCGGATACAACACGCGCCGGCGCAACCACGTCTGGATGCTTCATCACGCTCTGGCCATCAGCGACGAGATCACCATGATCGTCCTGTGGGACGGCAAACCGAGCGACGGCAAGGGCGACATCGCCGATATCGTCGATGTCGCGGTAAGTCATGGCCTCAAGGTTGTCCGAATCCCGATAGACAGAACGGAAAAGTATGGAGTACCGCCTTCAGGCGGGCAGTGAAAAACCCGCCTGAAGGCGGCAATCCATACGTACTCCATGCATAGGAATAAAGGATGAATCAGGATCTCAGCGGAATACTTCCGGCTCTCATCACGCCGCTCGATGACGAAGGCAGGCTGAACACTCGTTCGCTCGAAATGCTGCTCGATCGGCTATACGCCACGGGCGTTCACGGGGTTTACCTCTGCGGCTCGACCGGCGAAGGGTTGCTGCAGTCGTCCGGGCAGCGCAGACAGGTCACAGAGATAGTCGTCCGCAATTCGCCTCCGGGAAAACACGTCATCGTGCACGTAGGCGCCGGCACGACATCTGAGGCGATCGAGCTGGCGCGCCATGCAGCCTCTGCCGGCGCGCACGCTGTGAGCAGTCTGCCTCCGATCGGCGGCGGATATTCATTCGACGAGATCAAACGATTTTACGAACGCCTGGCCGGAGCGTCGGACCTGCCTCTGCTGCTCTACTATTTCCCCGAAGCGGCTCCCGCCGTCAAAACGGCCGAGCAGATTCTGGAGCTCTGCGCCATCCCGAACGTCGTCGGACTGAAATACACCGATTACGATCTCTACACGATGCTGAGATTGAAACGGCAGGGCGCGACCGTCTTTTACGGGCGGGATGAGATGATCGCCGCGGGGCTACTCTTCGGCGCCGACGGCGGCATCGGCAGCTTCTACAATGTCATTCCGAACCTGTTTCTGAAACTCCGGCATCTTGTGCTCGAAAGTGAATATGATGCGGCCATGGGCGATCAGGCTCTGATCAACGAATGCATTCGCATCACCCTCAGGTACCCGCTGATCCCTGCGTTGAAGACCATTCTGGGCTGGACGGGCATCGATTGCGGCCCGTGCATCGCTCCGCGGCGCGAACGGTTGACGGCGGACGAAGCGCAGCGACTCCGCGCCGAGCTGTCTGAAGCCGGACTGATCGAGCATCTGGTCGAGGCGCGATGAAGCGACACATCAAATCCGCGCCGGTCCTTCTTTTCCTGATCATCGTCTCTCATCTCAGCCCTGCGCAGGCACAGGAGAGGGCTGATCGGGTTCGATTCGAGAGGATTGCGGAACTTCCGCAGCCCAGCGGCGGGCAGATGGCCGGCGTCAGCAACAATGTCCTGCTCGTCATCGGCGGCAGCCATTTCGACGTGCCGGTCTGGGAGGGCGGGACGAAACTGTGGCACAACACGATCCATGCCCTCGATGCCGGCAAGTGGAAGCTGGCTGGACGGCTCGCTCATCCGCTGGCATACGGCGGAGCGGTAACCGTCGATGACGGCGTGATCGTTCTCGGCGGATCGGACGGCAACCGGCATTACGCGGACGTCTTCAGGTTGCGATACTCGAACGGCCGGCTGGAAACATCGGTCCTGCCCGCGCTGCCCGGATCGCTGGCCAACTTCGGCGTAGCGCTGCTGGGCAGGACGATCTACGTCGTCGGAGGGCAGGATTCTCCGGTATCGACCAGGGCGAAGAGAGCGCTTCGGGCGCTCGATCTGAGCCATCCCGACCCGCAATGGAAGACGCTCGATCCGATTCCCGGACCGGCACGCATCCTGCCGGTTGTCTCAGCGCAGGACGGCGCGATCTATGTCTTCAGCGGCGCAGAGCTGTCTGCCGGGCCGGACGGCAATGCAACAAGGCGTTATCTGACCGACGGCTGGCGATACCGGCCGGGTCGCGGATGGAGCCGGACCTCAGACTCGCCCCGTCCGATAGTCGCCGCGCCTGCAATCGCTCGCGGGCAATCGCACATTCTGGTCTTCGGCGGCGATGACGGCCGGAACGCTCTGCGCACCCGCGAGCTCAGGGACAGGCATCCGGGCTTCAGTCGCGACGTTCTCGCCTATCACACCATCACCGATTCATGGACCACGATCGGAAGCATGCCCTTATCGCTGGTGACGACGGCGGCCGTCGACTGGCAGTCGGCGGTCGTTATCCCCGGTGGCGAAGACCGGCCCGCTCACCGGTCCCCAGCGGTCTTCGCGGTGCGGCTGAACTCTGAGAAGACCGGATTCGGGTTTCTGAATTACACGGTGCTCGGCCTGTACCTGCTGGCGACGCTGCTCATCGGCTTTCGCTTTTCGGGCAAGGGCAAGACGACCGACGACTTCTTTCTCGGCGGCAGGCGCGTACCGTGGTGGGCGGCGGGCCTGAGCATCTACGGCACGCAGTTGAGCGCCATCACATACCTGGCCATCCCCGCGAAAGCCTACGCCGAAGACTGGACCTACGTCCTGGTCAATCTCACCATCCTGATCGTCGCTCCGATCGTGGTCAGCTTCTACCTTCCGTTTTTTCGCAGGCTGAACTTCACAACTGCCTACGAATACCTCGAAAAGCGGTTCAATCTGACAGTGCGGCTGCTCGGCAGCG